>NZ_JAKJSC010000007.1 GCF_029029525.1 Labilibaculum sp. DW002
ACATTAAAAGTGTTGTGCTCTACCAGCTGAGCTAAGGAATCGTGCTGATTTTATTTGTAAGACTTTTGCTTGTCTTAGAGTGATCCCTCTGGGGTTCGAACCCAGGACCCCAACATTAAAAGTGTTGTGCTCTACCAGCTGAGCTAAGGAATCAGTACTAGCCTTTGTTTTCAAAAGCGTTGCAAATATAGATTCTTTAAATTAAATACGCAAACACTAAATCGGAGAAATTTCCAGTTTTTGTAGGAGGAAGTGAGATGGTTTTGCTTTATTGTATTGGCTCGTAAATTGATAGTGAATTGAAAAAAAAATGAAAAAAAATGTAATTCTTTACTTTTGCCCGAAAATCCTTATGATAATGGGCATTTTTTTCAATAGATACTGGATTAAAATGAAACAAAAAATGAAAGAAAGTACCGCAAGTTTTCTTTAGAAAATTCCAATTTGAAGATCGAATTAATTATAAACGATGAAAATAATTCTATTTTTGTGGGCGATTAAATGATCAAAGCATCATTTTTATGTCACTTATTAGAAATAAATATCATTTTTCATGAACCAAAAAATTGTAGTAATAACGGGAGCTTCTTCAGGAATTGGAAAAGCATTGGCTTTTGACTTTGCGTCACGAGGATCAAAAATTGTTCTAGCAGCAAGAAATCTTGACAAATTAAAAGAAGTTGAAGAACAGATTTTGGCAATGGGGAATGAGGTATTGAGCGTTAAAACAGATGTAAGTGTCGAAAGTGATTGTCAAAATTTGATTTCAGAGGCTGTAGCAAAATTTGGTCGCATAGATATCTTAATAAACAATGCGGGTATTTCGATGCGTGCGATGTTTAAGGATTGTGAATTATCTGTTCTTAAAAATTTGATGGATGTGAATTTTTGGGGAACAGTTTACTGTACCAAATATGCGATGCCTTATATTACACAATCTAAGGGATCGGTTGTTGGTGTTATATCGATAGCTGGTTATGTAGGCTTACCTGGAAGAACGGGTTATTCTGCATCTAAATATGCCATTCGGGGATTTTTAGATACACTTCGGGTAGAGAACTTGAAAACTGGGGTGCATGTTTTAGTTGCTGCTCCTGGTTTTACAGCTTCTAATGTTAGAAATGTAGCTTTAACAGCTGATGGTAGTTCGCAGGGAGAAACGCCTCGTGACGAAGCTAAAATGATGACTGCCGAAGTTTGTGCGGCTCATATCGCAAAAGCTGTGGTGAAACGTAAGCGAGAGTTAATTTTAACTTTTGTGGAAGGAAAATTTACAGTTTGGTTGAAGAAATGGTTTCCAAGTTTGTTGGAAAAGCTGACTTACAATCATATGGCTAAAGAACCAGATTCTCCTCTAAAGCAATAAAGAATTAATAAATGGAGATTTTGAGTAAATCTCCATTTATACTGATGTATCGTAACTTTTACTGGCGGTATCAGTATACAATTCTTAATTGTACAAAAAGACCACTACACACACCTAATGGACAAAGCACACTTTAATACATTTATCTTTTCTAATGCAGATAAGATATACTACTATTTATATTGCATTCTGAGAAACTCTGACGACACGGTTGAAGTGTTAACCAATACTATTGAAGAATGCTGGTATGAGCGAAAGAATTATGAGCATACAGATCTTACCTATGTATTCAAAACAGCTAGGAAATTAGCCAAAGCACAAATCTTTAAATCTGATGATTTAAAAACAACTAATTCTATTGAGGGATGTCCTGTGAATTCTAATCCTGCAATGGTTCGTTTTTGTAATTTGACAGAAAAATTATCACCAATACAGGCTGAAATTATGTGCTTACGTTCAATGGTACGTTTGAAGTTGGACGAAATAGCTATAGTTGTGGAGTTAGGTATTAATAATGTTCAATCTATGCTTGCTAATGTTCGTAAAGAAATTAGAGCACAAATTGATCCTAATGATATTCTGAATGATTTAACTGCTCATGAAATAATTCCTAAATACTATTCAGGACTTACCACAATTGAGGAAGAGGAGCAATTACGCTTGTTTTTTTTACGTAGGGATCTTGCAGGTATACCTGATATGGATAGAGAACTCTTTCAAGTATTCTTAAAAATGGGTAATGAAGAGATGCCAAAAATATGCTCAGAGCAACTGCTTTTAAGAATTAAAGAAATTCAAAAGCCTAAAAAGACTTCTCTGTATTCAAGATTATTCAGAAAATAATTGATGCTAGATATGTGCTTATTCCACTTTATCTAAAGATTTAAACCCCTTTCCAAGTATTTCATTGGTTTCCATAACAGCAACAAAAGCAATAGGATCTATTGAGTGAATATAGTCTTGAAGCATAGATAGTTCTCGGCGGTTTACAACGATGAAGATGATCTTTTTTTCTTTGAGATCTAATGTTCTGTTCCCCTTTATTATCGTTCCATTTAGCTTGTAATCATTGGTAATTTTGTTTCTGATTTCTTCGTGTTTTTCAGAAATAATAAAAAGGGCTTTTTCGTAGGTCGATCCTTGTAATGTGATATCCGTAACTTTTCCAATAATGAAAAGAACAATCCAGGAATACAATGGAATTTGCCAATCCATTACAATGTATAAGCTACTCAATACGATTAGAGAGTCTACATAAATCACTAGCTGACCAAGAGGTAGTCCTGTGAATTTTGCTCCAATCATCGCAAGAATATCTGAACCAGCAGAGGTCGCTCTAGCCTTTAGTATTAAGCCTAAGCCAAAGCCAATAAAAATACCACCAAAAATACAGGAAAGTAAAACATCATCTACCAGTGGAATAAATCCCCACCAAGCACTTACAACATCAATAAATAAAGCACATAATATAAAAGATAGAAAGGTTTTAATTCCAAATCGAGGTCCCAAAACTTTAATTCCAATTAGACTCAAAGGTATATTAATAGCTAAACTTGCAATTCCAACAGGTATTCCACCGCCATATTTCCGAAACAAATCATTAGAGTAATCCATGAATTGATACAAAAGTCCGGAGAAAAAGCCATCGTAATCTGCAGGATTTAAAATTCCAAAAAGACCTTGAGGAAAGGTTCCTAAGGTTAATTTGTTGATAATAATTCCAATTCCATAGATACTACCAGGAACAATTCCATGGGGAATGATAAAAAAAACAAATCCTGCAGCCATAATTAAAGCCCCAGAAATAAGGATGGCATAGTTGTAAAACCATTTGCCAGAGAATATTGCGTCTTTTTGTATGAAAGCCAAGATGTTTATGATTTTAAGTCGTTGGTAGTAATTTCAATGCATTATTTAGATTTTTACAAAATAATAGTTTTTATTGAGAACTTTTACTCTAAATGCGATATTTTCCAATAAATATATCGGTTTGGTGTTGTTTTGTAAATAAAGAATTGATTGTTTTGCAGAACGATCAACAAAACAAGAGTATGAGAGCTAAAATTAGTAGGGTAATAATGAAGATGTGTGGGTGGAAGTATATTGGTGCTATTCCTGAAGTGAAAAAGGCGGTAGTTATAGCTGTTCCGCATACTTCTAATTGGGATTTTGTTTGGGGGAAATTAGCTTTTTTATCCCATAATATTCCAACAACAGTTTTGATGAAAAAGGAAATGTTTGTATTCCCATTTAATTATATTCTTAAATCTTGGGGCGTGATGCCAGTAGATCGAAGTAAAAAGGGAAATATGACTGATCAGTTAGCCAAGGAGTTCGCTAGTCGAGACTCTTTGTACTTATCTTTAGCTCCTGAAGCAAGTCGAAGCTTAAGACCAGAATGGAAGCGTGGGTTTTATTTTATCGCCTTAAAGGCTAATGTGCCCATTTATTTGGCAGAAATTGACTACGAAGAAAAAACATTATCTTGTGGTGAAGCTTTTTACCCAACAGGAAATGTTGACGAGGATATGCTTAAAATTAAAAGCAAATACCTTAATTGTAAGCCTAAATATCCTGAAAATTTTTCTACTGGATTATAAAACTGATTGCAATGTCTGATATGCTTAGAGTAAGTTTGGTTCAATTGGATTTGAAATGGGGCAATGTAGAGGAGAATCTGCAAAGCATAACACGTTTAATTTCCGGCTTAAAGAATGCAACTGATTTAATTGTGTTGCCCGAAATGTTTTCATCTGGTTTTATGATGGAAAATAAAGATCAGATTGCTCCAAAAGCAGAAATGACCATTAATTGGATGATGAATCAAGCCAAAGAGTTAAAATCAACAATTCTAGGGAGTATAATTGTTGAGGAGGATGGTGTTTATTATAATCGATTGTATTGTGTTGATGGTGAAAAGATCATTTGTTCTTACGATAAAAGGCATTTGTTTCGCATGGGAGAGGAGCAAGAGCATTTTAAAGGTGGAGATGAAAGAGTTATTTTCACGATTGGAAAGTGGAGAATTCGACCTTTGGTATGCTATGATCTTCGATTTCCGGTTTGGAGTAGAAATCAGAATAATTACGATCTTCTTTTGTACGTTGCCAATTGGCCTGAAGCTCGACAAGATGTATGGAGTATTTTATTAAAAGCAAGAGCGATTGAAAACCAGTCCTTTGTTTTGGGTGTAAATAGAATTGGACAAGATGGAATGGGACTGTCTTATGCTGGAGGTTCTGTTGTATACGACTCAAAAGGGAAAGAGCTTATTAAATGTGTTGATAATCAGGAAGCTATTTTAAATGCAAGCCTAAGCTTAGATGAATTAAATGGTTTTAGAGCTAAGTTTCCTGTTCATCTTGACGCAGATTCATTTCAAATAAACAAATAAGGTATTTAGTTTTGTGTTGAAATTCAGATAATTACTCTTTTGTTATTACTTGAGTTTTGTTAATTGTTGTAAAACTAAATTTATAGTTATATATTTAAGACAATAAACAATCCTAAAAAATAATAAATGAAAGAGCTAACTCGTGCAGAAGAGCAAGTCATGCAAATCCTTTGGGAGCTTGAAAATGCATTTGTAAAGGAGATTATAGAAAAAATTGATGAGCCAAAACCTGCTTATAATACAGTTTCTACAATTGTTCGTATTCTTGAAAAGAAAGGCTTTGTAAGTCATATTGCTTACGGTAAAAGCCACCAATACTTTCCTTTAATGGGGAAAAAAGAATATACTCGAAGATTTATGAAGGGCTTTGTTCGTAACTATTTCTCGAACTCTTATCGTGATATGGTTTCTTTTTTCGCAAAAGAAGAACAAGTAAGCCTATCAGAACTAGAAGAGGTAAAAAGAATGGTTGAAGAGCAAATTAAAAAGCAAAGTAGCTAATCTAAGAGATTGGAATGATTACAGGCATCATCTTATATTTTATGCAATCGGCGATATGCATGGCATTTTTTTATGCCTTGTATTGGTTATTTCTAAAAAAGGATACTTTTTTTAGAGTTAACCGCATTTTCTTGTTGCTTACAATTCTTGCCTCAATATTAATTCCAACATTAGAAATCCCTTTTCAGCCTGAACCAGAAAGTACAATTGAAACTCCATATCATGTTTTAGATGCGGTGGTAAAGACTTCACAAGAGTATTTGAGTGGAAATATGCTTGAAGAGGTTGTTGTAACTGCTTCTATAAAAAAAGTAATTAGCTGGTATCAATATGCAGGGCTAATTTATTTTATAGGCATTTTAATTTTTTCACTGCGGTTTTTAAAGAATCTATTTCAATTATCAAGCTGGAGTAGGAAAGGAGAGATTCGTAAGGAAAATGGAATTCGTTTGGTTATTTTAACTGATGATTACCCGCCATTTTCATTTTTAAACACCGTTTTTATTAGTCAGGAAGATTATCAGAAACCTAATTTTAAATCGATTATAGAGCACGAAAAAGTGCATGTAGATCAATTTCATACATTCGATTTAATACTGATAGAAATTCTTACCGTAGCATTCTGGCTCAATCCATTTGTTTGGTTCTACAAGTCATCAATTCAAGAAGTACATGAATATTTAGCAGATGATAAGGTTGTGAATGGCGCAGTTAATGCTCATGAGTATAAAATGCACATCGTAAATCAATTTGCAGGTGGTGATTTATTTCGACTAGCAAATAATTTTGGACAATCTACATTAAAGAAAAGAATATCGATGTTGGGTAAAATTAAATCTCCCAAAATCGCATTGGTGAAATTACTTTTGTTGATTCCAATTTTGACCGTATTGTTTTCGGCTTTTGCATTTACCATTGTAGAAAAAGAAAAATTGGATACTGATTTTTCGTTTCGAGAACTGTTACCATCAGAATTGAATCCGTTTAGTTCGTATGAGAATAATCAAGTCAATTTTTTCGGAAATGATGTGGATCACATTACTGGAAATTGGTCTACTAAAGGAATCAAAAATCTGGAATATAAAAAGGTTGATCATCCTAATGAGATAAAAGTTGTTATCGATGAAATGCCAGAGTATCCAGGTGGTGACAATGCGCTTCAAAAATACATAGCTAAACACGTTTCTTATCCTAAGGAGGCACAAGTTAATGGAATTGAAGGTCGCGTATTTGTTTCGTTTGTAGTTAATAAAAAGGGCAATGTGGTAAATGCTCGTTTGATTAAGAAGTTTGATCCTTTTCTAGATAAGGAAGCATTGAGAGTTGTTAGTTCCCTGCCCAAGTGGAAACCAGGTCGACAAAATGGTAAGTTAACGAACATTGCTTATACTGTGCCGGTAAATTTCTTATTGACTAATCAGGTTGAAGAACCAGTAAGTTCTCCTGACCCTCTTTACGCACGTATTAAGAATGCTTCAGATTATCATTTAGAGAATGAAATTAAGATAAAAGGAAGTAAAGAGTATACTATTGTTGAAAGAATGCCTCAATTTACAGGTGCTAATGGTGACTTAAGACGTTATGTTGCTAGACAAATTCAATATCCAGTATTAGCTGCTGAACAAGGCTATGAAGGAAAAGTTTTTGTCCAATTTGTAGTTGGTCGTGATGGCCGTGTGAAAAAAGCAAAAGTTATAAAAGGCGCTAATATTGAGCTGAATAAAGAAGCGCTTCGAGTGATTAATAATATGCCAAATTGGATACCAGGAGAGCAAGAAGGTGAAAAAGTTGAAGTGAATTATACAATTCCTATTCGTTTTTCTTTGAACTAATAAAATTTTTTACGTATATTAACTAAGAAATTAGTTACAAAACTAATTTCTTAGGAATACCAGAAACCAATTTTTAATGTTTAACCAAAACCCAATATTATGGAAGTTAAAAAAAACCCCAACTATGATTTGGAAAAAAAACGAGGTTTATTTTTGCAAATCGGATTTCTAGTAAGTTTACTTGTTGTGTTAATGGCTTTTGAGTATGAAACCCCAGTAGAGAAGATTGCCGATTTAGAGTTTGAAATACTGGATGAAATGGATGAGGTGATTCCAATTACTGTCCAAGACAAGCCAAAGCCTAAAGAGTTACCTAAATTTAAACCAATTGAGCTTACGACCATTATACTTGCAGATGATGAAGAAGATGTAGTTGATTTAGATTTAACTGATTCTGATGCTTTTGAGGATGATTCTTATGATATTGCAGATGTTACAGAGGAGATAGAAGAAGTAGAGGATGTTCCATTTGTAAGAGTAGAGCAGATGCCAATTTTTAATCCGAAAAAAAATAAGACTTATGACGAAGGTGTAAGAGACTTATTTGTAACCATGCAGAAAATGACAAAATACCCTGTTGTTGCAATGGAAAATGGCATTGAAGGAAAAGTATTTGTAAGATTTGTTGTTACGAAGACAGGTAAAGTTGACAATGTAGAAGTAATGCGAAAAGGAGATCCAGCTTTGGATAATGAAGCAATTCGTGTAGTTCGAAATTTACCGAACTTTAAGCCGGGAATGCAACGGAATAAACCCGTAAGTGTTTGGTTTAGTGGATACATTTCATTTGTTCTACAGTAAAATATTGACACTTTTTTTTTGACTCACTATAACTAAATAGTTAGTTTCAAATATTGTTTTTATTGATTTGATTGTTTAACGAAAATACAATCCTATGGAAGTTAAAAAGAACCCTAAATATAACTTAGAGAAAAAGAGAATCCTTTTTTTACAATTCGGATTTCTAATTAGTTTTTTATTTGTTTTGATGGCTTTTGAGTACAAGGTTCCTATTGAAGAGCCAGAAGTGATAAATTTTACAGATTTAGCAGATGTTGAAGATGTTATAATGGTCACTTTTACAGAACCTGAGAAGTTGGAAGCTCCAAAGGTTAAAAAAATAGAATTAATTGATTTGATTATTATTGATGATGACCCTGAGGTGGATGATTACGATCCAGTAGATTCTTTCGGAAATCTAGAAGATGAAGTAATCTACAATCCTGTAAATGTGGAGGATGAAGTCATTGATGAAACCACGCCATTTGTAATGGTTAAGGAAATGCCAATTTTTAATCCTAAGAAGAATACTTCTTATCAAGAAGGATGTAAGGATTTGTTTTTAACAATGCAAAGAATGGTACGATATCCAATTGTGGCACAGGAATCAAGTATTCAAGGACGAGTATATGTTCGATTTGTAGTTACAAAAACGGGTGAGATTTCTAATGTTGAAGTGACAAGAAAGGTTGATCCCTTATTGGATGAAGAGGTTGTTAGGGTCGTTAGAAACTTACCAAAATTTAAACCTGGTAGACAACAAAATAAAAATGTTGCAGTTTGGTTCTCCGGATACGTTAATTTTGTATTGCAATAGTGTTGAAGAGGTTAAAAATGAGGCTTTTATTTGCAACAATAGCCAATTAAAAAACGTATATATTATACACAAGTTCTTTGAACTCATCCTCTCACGAGGACTTAAGTTAAACATTATTAGTTGTTTTAGCAGTGTTTGGCTTTTGTCACTGCTTTCACATTGCATTTATTTTGTAAAATGTTTAGCTATGTTTCCTAAAAAGAACCCAAATGCTGATTTAGAAAAACGAAAAACCCTGTTTTTTGAAATTGGTTTGGTTGTTGCTTTAGCATTAACCTTGATTTCTTTTGAATGGCCATCAAAGGTAAGAGATGTCGTAGAAATTAGAGATTTTGTAGATTTGAGCCTGGATGAAGAAATGATACCAATTACAAGACAGGAAGACCTTATTGAGAAGCCTAAATTGCCACCAAAAATCCTCTTAACAGATGTAATTACTATTGTTGAGAACAATACCGAAATAGAGGTGGAATTAGATATTGTTGACGGAACCATAAGTGAAGAAACCGAAGTTGAAATTCAGCCTGTTGAAGTATTTGAAGAGGAGGAAGTTGATGATGAAGTGAAGGTTTTTGTAATTGTGGAAGAAATGCCAATCTTCAGACCAGATATTTGTAATAATAGGAAAGAAGGAGATTTAGAATTGTATAAATACATTAGTGCGAGTATCCGCTATCCGGTTATTGCTCAGGAAAATGGAATTACAGGAAGGGTATTTGTAAGCTTTGTTGTCGGACGAGATGGAGGAATTTCTAATATTAAATTGCTACGAGGAGTGGATCCTTCTTTAGATAAAGAGGCAATGCGGGTGATTGAAACATTACCGAAATTTAAGCCTGGTATGCAGAGAGGAAAGCCTGTAAAAGTTTCTTATTCGGCGGTAATTAATTTTGTACTGCAGTAATTTGTTGAATTGAAAAAAATAAAGCCTAAGATTTATTCTTAGGCTTTATTTTATTAAATAATTTTAGTTTCTATTTCTTGGGCATCCGCATGATATAGAAGTAATTCACTTGCCAGATCCATAGCTTCTGTTAATCCTTTTTCTTCCTGAAAACTGATGATGATCATTAAAAAATCCTCACAATTCGTATCGATTTGTGTTCGCAGAGAATCACTGGTTGGACTCCCGAAAGCTCCTTTTTCATCTCTAAATATAGGAAGTCCTTCAATGTTTAATTTACCTCTTCCAATTCCTTCGTACGCTTCTTCATTTTTTCCAATTCCAAAGCGAATTATTCCATCTACTTTAGCTGCATTATAACCGCCAATGGAAAATGCAGTTTTGATGGAAACCAAGTTGAGCAGATCCACAACATTGTTGATTTGATATAAACCTTTCCTATTTACAATTCGGCGTAAAAGAGAATCGGCAGATAAACGATACCTACTTGGATCTTTACCTGCAGCTTTATAGCCTTTTTTAGAACTATCAATAGCCGGAAGATCTTTGATGGCACTTATGGCCAGTTCCTCTTGCAATTTTTTAGTTGTTTCATTTATAATTCCCCAAAGTTCGGGACATTCTTCTTGCGTTTTTACTTTGCACTGAATAACTCCCAAACGTAGTTTCGGGCATGCTGATTTTAATTGTGGTTCAATTTCTATTCTGGTCATAGCTATGCAATGTTTTTTAGATTGTAAGATAGAATTAGAGGTAAAACAAAACACCTCTCAAGGTGCATTAAAACTAAATACAATCCCTAAAATTAATGAGAATTCTGAATCAAAAAATAATTTATTATAAACTTTTAATCAGTAAAGATATTGATTAACTTTAATGTAAAACATAGCTTACATGACAAATAGAAGACAAACAGTACTTATTACTGGAGCCGCAAAGCGAATTGGAAGAATGATGTCTCTGCATTTGGCTAAAAGAGGATGCGATATTGCGATCCACTATAACAAATCAAAAAAAGCAGCTATCGATCTGCAGAAAAGTTTACAAGAGCAGTTTGTTAGTCAGAATTTTAAAATATTTCAAGCAGATTTGAGCAATGCACAAGATTGTGATGAATTAATTGATAAGGTTTTGAAGCAATTCGAAAATCTGGATATTTTAATTAATAATGCTTCTGTTTTTGAACCAAGTGTTATTCGAGAGACTTCAATTAAATTGTTTCAAAATCAGATCAATGTAAATCTATTAGCTCCGTTTATTCTGTCAAGGAATTATGCAATGAACAGTCACCAAGGGGTAATAGTGAATTTTTTGGATACACGAATAACAACAAATTCGAATTCACATGCAGCCTACAGTATTTCAAAGGTAGCTTTTGCACACTTAACAAAAATGGCGGCCTTGGAATTTGCACCACAAATTAGAGTTAATGGAATTGCTCCAGGAGCAACTCTTCCACCTGAAAATCAAGGAGAAGAATATTTAGTAAACCTAGCTAGAAATACACCGATGAAAGAGCCGGGAGGCATTGTTCCTGTTTTGCAATCATTGGATTATATTATAGATAATAAGAATTTAACGGGGCAGATTTTGTACTGTGACGGAGGCGAACAACTTTTATAAAATTTAGCATATGGCAATAATTCGTGTAAAGAATTTACTCATTAGAACTTATATCGGGTTTAACCCTGAAGAATTACAAAACAAACAAGACGTTCTTATCAATATGACAATTAGAGCAAATGTGAATGAGGCGATTCGTAATGACGATGTTGAAAATTCTTATAATTATAAAACGATCACTAAAAAGGTGATAAAATTAGTTCAAGAGGGGCAATTTAAAATGTTGGAAAATCTAACCCAACAAATTTTAGATTTGATCTTATTGAATCCGCAGGTAGAATGGGCTAAAGTAGAGGTTGATAAACCACATGCATTACGCTTTGCGGAATCGGTCTCTATAGAATTAGAGGCTAATAGGGATAAATAGTTTTAGGTATGAATGAATGTATTTTAAGTATAGGATCAAACATCAATCCGGAAGAAAATATCCGTAAAATGCTTTGTTTTTTGGCAAAAGATCATTGGGTTGGGAAGCATTCATCTTGGCTTAAGACAGCTCCAATTGGAATAACTGATCAAGATGATTTTGTGAATGGGGCTGTTCATGTAAAAACTCAGCATGGCATTGAAGAATTTACGAAATACTTAAAAAAGTTAGAAGACAAAATGGGACGAGATAGAACTTTACCAAAGTTTGGTCCTCGTGTAATCGATTTGGATATTGTTGTGTGGAATGGGGATATTAAGGATGATGATTATTATTCGCGAGATTTTGTTCGAAATTCGGTTGATCAGTTACTTTAATTTATGATGTTTTACAAGTTGATTAACCAATTCAATATCAGCGGGAGCCCAATCTAAGGTTTTTAATTCTGTAATTTTTATCCAGCGAATGTTTTGGTGGACTCTAAGTTGATATACACCTTGAATGTGTTCCACAAAAAAGGCTTTTAACAAGATGATTTTATTATCGTAATCATATTTGCTTTCTCCTAAATATCCTACAACTTTAGTTTTGATTCCAAACTCTTCTTCCAATTCGCGAACGATGCATTCTTCGGCAGATTCATTCTGCTCAATTTTCCCTCCTGGAAATTCCCACTTGTAACCAAGTTCATCATCATGACTTCTCTGGGCGGCTAATACTTCATCCTGTTTTTGAATGATGGCAGCAGTCACTTCAATTATTTTCATTTATTCTCCTGCTTTGGTGCAATCTCCTCAAGTAAATTTACTGCAAGCTTAACAAGGTTTTTACAGGACATACTGTAATTAAAACGAATATCGAAGCAGCTTAAATATTCAGATTTTTCTTGAAAGCGTTTGCTAAATTCTTCAGACAGTTCGGGTTTGTCTTTGATTAATTCCAAAGCAGCATAATAAGCACCGCAATGGCCATCTTTTGCTTTGCCATTACCGTACTTGGAAAATTCAGTAATATCATCATTTGTGATTTGATATTCCTCTTGGAATGCTTTTAAAACTGCCTGCGCACAATTATAGTACCCAGGTGGTTTATGGAAATATTTTAAGGCAATATCAGCCTTTGTCTTTTTGAATATAAAGCTCATTTTAAAAATATTGCTTTGGTATCAAACAAATTTAAGTTATTCTCAAGATTTAGCATCAAAACAAATATGCTGTTGAACATGCTTGATGTTTATATCGTAAATCATGTCCTTAATTTAATCCTTTCCTATTGGGTGCAATTTTAGATATTAGAAGAACTTAAATTTCCCTACTCTTAATTTCAACCTTAATTACGATAGCCTTTTTAGAAAATAAATAAAGAATAGGAGATAAGATGAATGGAGCAATACTTAAGGAAAGCAATTCTGAATTGTTTATAATTAGGTAAATTCCTATGCAAACGAGCACCATCAATAATAGGCCAAATGATATGGACATTTCTTTAATCGTTTTTACCTCTTGTAGAATTTGCTCAGTACTTATTCCTTTTAGATCTTGATTTTAATGTTAAATCTCAGGTTTATTGTATTGATATTCTGATTTTCTCTTTTAATAAACTAATTTTTGATTGGTTGCTTAAAGAAAAGGAATTAGAATTTTGTTCTGTAAATTCTAATAGTATTAAAGACTTTTCGTAATAACTTAAACCATTCTCTTTATCGCCTTTTACAATGTTTAATTCACCTTCGGCAAAGAAAAGTTCCGATAATATTTTTAAATGATCATTCGTGTAGTTGTGTTCGGTCAGTAATTCTTTAGTTAATTTATCCTTGGATAGGCTTCTGAAAAAAGAAGCATCCTTTTTTAGAAATTCACGATAGGCATTGTCCAAAAGTTTAGTTGCTTGTGGTAAATTACCTTTTTTAATCAATCCTAAAATGAGAGCAATTAAATCAGCTATCATTTCGATCATTCGCATTATAAAATCTTTTTGGTACATAAAATTAAATTAGCGTGATTGGCTTACAATTGCAAAAATAATCATAAAAAAATGAGAAGTATATATGATTTTGTTTTTTTGTTAATTAGTAGTGTTTTTGTAAATTCGAATTTTGTAAGTTAAATCAAATGGATTAGGTTCAGTAGTCAAGAATAAGATCATTAAATTTTATTATTATGTCATATATAGATCGTTGTCAGAATTTGAAATTGGCTTTCGATAGTGGAGCTTCAGATATTGATAATATGGAATTTTTGGAGTATCAATTTCATTCTTTAGCTCATGATATTTTACCTGGTAAAACCAATTATTATTGTGAAAGTCATAAATTGGATCTTATTGAGAACATGCTATCGGATAATGAAATAGGTGAAATACAAAATGATGTTCATATTGAGGATGTTATTGTTGAAGAAAACCAGAATTTCACCTATAAGATACTAAAGCCGAAGGGGAATGATAGTGTGAAAAAAGTTACGTTTATACTTCATGGCTTTAATGAAAAGACATGGGATAAATATTTGCCTTGGGGACAAGCCATTTGTGAGAAAACACAATGTGCAGTTGTCTTTTTTCCCATTGCATTTCATATGCAACGTGCACCAAAGCATTGGAGTGATAAAAAGGCAATGTTTGAATTAAGTAAAAAGCGCAAAGATCAATTTCCAAATATCATAGGTTCATCCTTATCGAACGTAGCTATTAGCATGCGTCTCCATTCTAAGCCACAAAGATTTATTTGGTCGGGTTTGCAATCCTATTACGATATTATTCAATTTATTGAGGAGTGTAAAAGTGGTAAGCATGAGTTAATTGATAAGGATTTTAGCTTTGATATTTTTGCTTATTCTATTGGCGGTTTTTTAGCTGAAATTTTAAAGTTAACGAACTACAGAAATTATTTTAATGAAACCAAATTGTGTTTGTTTTGCAGTGGTGCAGTTTTTAATCGTTTATCTCCTGTTTCTAAATTTATTTTAGATAGTGAGGTTAACGTTGCTTTGTACTCTTATTTGGTTGAACATTTTAATAGCTTTTTAAAGAAAGATAATCTTTTGCATCATTACATTGAAGAGGATCATTTGGAAGGAAAAGTATTGCATACCATGTTAGAGTACAAAAATAGGAGGCATTTTAGAGAGGCTTTATTTAAAAAAGTAGAAAATCAGATTTACGCCATTGCATTAAAAGGAGATTCTGTTTTTCCGACTTATGAAATTGAAAATACCTTAAAAGGAGCTTCCAGAGATATTAATATTAAGGTTGAAGAGCTTGACTTTCCCTATTCGTATTCACATGAAAATCCATTCCCAATGAATAAGCAGGAGTCGCAAAATGTTGAGGAAAGCTTAAATATTGTTTTTAATAAAGTTTGTGATTTTTTTAAGCAATAGTTATTTCAACTATTTGCATTATGAAGTCTTTTTAATGTGTAATTAAATTTTCTTGTAAAACAGGTGTAGATAGCTGAAGTATATGTCATAATAGCTGATAAAACGATGAATCATCTAAAGGGCTTTCTTTTTAATAAGCGGATTGTTTTTTGATTAATAGAATAACAATTCTTAGCTTTATTATAAAATCTTAAATAAACTTTAACTCATGAGAATATTTTTAAGTCTATTCGTTTTTGTACTAATTTCAGTTAGTGTATTTGGACAAGAAAAATGTGACGATA
The DNA here is from genome assembly GCF_029029525.1 of Labilibaculum sp. DW002. Taxonomy (NCBI): domain Bacteria; kingdom Pseudomonadati; phylum Bacteroidota; class Bacteroidia; order Marinilabiliales; family Marinifilaceae; genus Paralabilibaculum; species Paralabilibaculum antarcticum. Next base: position 15,246 of record NZ_JAKJSC010000007.1, read on the forward strand.
ATTATTTAAAGGAGTGGGAGGTTTTTAAAAAAGAAAATGCACCATTTAATTTTGTAAAACGAGAGAATTTTAATTTGTCGGCATCAAATGAAAGTACTGAACCAAGCTTAGGTGATTTGAGCTATAAAAGAGAGAGGTATACGACAGGTCAAGAGTTGATTGGAGTTGTTTTGCATGTGTCAGCAGCAATTAAGGATCATTTAGATGATAAGAATGAAATTTGGAAAGATCCGGCTAAATATTTTATTGAAGGATATTATTAGGTGAGGGGTCAAGAGTTGGTTAGATGATTTTTAATAGGTTAATTATTGAAGCTATGGATATTAAACAGAATTGTGCGTTGTTGTTAATTGATCTTCAAAAGGGATTCGAAGATATTAAATATTGGGGTGGTGGCAGAAACAATCTAAAGGCAGAAGAGTATGCTGCAAAGATTTTACATGTATGGCGTGAGAATAATTTGCCATTGTTTCATATTAAGCATTGTTCTACAAATTCAAAATCACCTTTGGCTGAGGGAAATACCGGAAATGATTTTCTCAAACTTGTAACGCCTCTAAAAGGAGAAGTTGTAATTAAAAAGTACGTAAATTCGGCTTTTATAGGCACCACTTTAAAAGAGCAATTAGCTGCAAAAGGAATAAGCAAGTTGGTGATTGTTGGCTTAACTACAGATCATTGTATTTCTACAACAACTCGAATGGCTGGTAATTATGGCTATGAAACATACTTAATTGAAGATGCTACGGCCACATTCGATAAAATTGGTGTCAAAGGTGAAAAATATAAAGCGCAAATAATTCATGATACTGCCTTGGCCAGTTTGCATGAAGAATTTGCGACAGTTATTAATACAGCCGATCTCTTAAAACTAGTTAGGTAAGAATAGTTCTTTATCTTAAACTAATGCCTCAAACAAAATTTCTACAGGATGTGAAGCTTCTCGCTCTGTTTCATCTTTAATTTGATGACGGCATGATGTTCCAGACGCTGCAATTAATACAGATTGTGGCGTTTTTCGTACTTCAGGAAGTAAAACCAGTTCTCCAACTTTTTTACTTAAATCGTAATGCTCTTTTTCGTATCCAAATGATCCTGCCATTCCACAACAACCCGATTTAATTTCAATTGCAGTATAATTTTCTGGGAAACTTAGAATTTTCTTTGTTGGAGCAGAAGAAGCCAATGCTTTCTGATAGCAATGTGCATGGAACTTGATTTCTTTTTTCTCTTTCGTAAATTGATCGATGGAAATGTTACCTTTTTGCATTTCTTGATACAGAAATTCTTCGATCATAAATGTATTTGATGCTAGTGTTTTAGCTTCAAGCTTCATTGTTTCTGGCACTAAATCAAGATACTCATCACGAAAAGTAAGAATAGCAGAAGGTTCAATACCTATTAACGGATTGTTTTCATCAACTATACCTTTCAATAGATTGATATTTTTGATTGCTAAAAACTTGGCTTTTTTAACCAATCCCTTTGACAAAAAGGTTCTTCCACTTTCTACATGTTTTGGAATAATAACTTGGTAGTCTAGCTTTTGTAACAATTGGATCGTTTTAATCCCAATTGGCGTATCGTTGTAATCGGTAAATTCATCAGCAAAAAGATAAACCCGCTTTTTTGTTGTTCCATTTGTAGTTGACGAATGCCATTTTTTAAGCGTGGTATTATGCAATTTCGGAATGCTTCTTTCTTTGGCAAAACCCAAATTGCTTTTTACAATATTCCCAATTGTAGGATGTTGATTTACGTAATTAAATAAGGAAGGAGCATAACTACCCAACTTATTTATTTTACTGATGTTTGCAATTAATTTACTCCGAAGCGGAATAGGATTGGAATCGTAATACTGTTGCAGAAATTCGGCTTTAAGCTTTGCCATATCCACATTCGATGGACATTCAGATTTACATGCTTTGCACGATAAGCAAAAGTCTAAAATATCATATAAGTCTTTTTGATCGAATGGATTTTTTTTATCAGAGTTGGTAAGAAATTCTCTGAATAGATTCGCTCTTGCTCGTGTGCTTAATTTTTCATCTAAACTTGCTTGATAACTAGGACACAATGCCTTTCCTGTTACATGAGTATTTCTGCAATCGCCAGAGCCATTGCATCGTTCTGTAGCTCTTACAATTCCCATATCACTAGAAAAATCAAAATAAGTTTCAATTTCTTTCGTTTGCTGATTTGGTTCATAACGCAAATGCGTATTCATTTTTGGCGTATCAACAATTTTACCTGGATTAAAAATATTTTTAGGATCCCAAGTTTGCTTAATCTGACGCAACAATTGATAGTTTTCTTCTCCTATCATGATCGGAATAAATTCCCCACGCAGTCTTCCATCTCCATGTTCACCGCTTAGCGAACCATTGTATTTTTTGACGAGTTTTGCAGAATCTAACCCAATTGCATGAAATTTTTCTTGGTCATCAGCATTTTTTAAGTCTAGAACAGGACGCATATGAATCTCTCCAGTACCAATATGAGCATGGAATACACATTGTATCTCATGTTTCTTCATTAATTCCTTAAATTCTGCAATGTAATCGTATAATACTTCAGGATTTACTGATGTATCTTCAATTAAGGAAACAGGTTTGGCGTCACCAATCATATTGGAAAGCACACCTAAGGCTGATTTTCGTAGATCCCAAACCTTCGTAATGTTTTCTGCTCCAGTAACAACAGGGAAGTGATATCCTAAATTATTTTCACGAAATTCAGCTTCCATTTTGCATGCAATTTGCTCAATTTCAGCTTTTGACTCTCTTGCAAATTCAATAATTAGCAGAGCACCTGGACTACCTTGTAAAAAAAATCGATTTTTGGCTTGTGTACGATTTCCTTCAGTCAATTTCAATATCTGATCGTCCATTAACTCAACTGCACCAGGTTGATATTTTAAGGCAATTAAGTTTCCTTTAATTGCATCTTCCAAACTTTTAAAATGGGCACAAACCAGAGCCTTTTCTTTTGGTGGGGACGGCACTAAATTTAATTTTATTTCAGTAGTAAAGGCTAGAGTCCCTTCTGAGCCTGCTAATAGATTACAGAAATTAAATTGAATATCATTTTTACTAAAAGGAGAGGAGTTGGATAGGATATCTATAGCATAACCAGTATTTCTTCTTTTAATTTTTAGATCAGGAAATTCCTTGTCTATTGAGGCTCGTATTTCTTCTGATGATAGAATTTGATTTATTTGCTGGTAAAGTTTAGATTCTAATCCGTTATTTGCTTCACATTTTTGTTTGAATTCATCGTCAGTTACATTTTTGAAGGTAGCTTTACTTCCATCGCTAAGGATACAATTTGTTTCAAGTGTATGATCTCTTGTACTACCATATATAATGGAATGCGATCCACAAGAGTTATTTCCTAGCATTCCACCAAGCATGCACCTGCTACTCGTTGAGGTTTCAGGACCAAAAAACAAACCATATGAATGAAGGTAAAGATTTAATTCATCGAGAATAACACCTGGTTGAACTCGAACCCATTTTTCTTCTTGATTAAGCTCCAGAATTTTAGTGAAGTGTTTTGAGATATCCACAACGAGACCGTCACCAACTACTTGTCCTGCTAGTGAAGTTCCAGCAGCTCTTGGTATCAATGATAAATCTTGATCAGATGCAAATTTGATTAAATGTTGTAAGTCACTTTCATTCTTAGGGTAAGCAACAGCTAATGGAAGTACCTTGTAGGCTGAGGCATCTGTAGCGTAAAGTAAACGAGTACTCATATCTCTATGGATTTCGCCCTCTAGTTTTTCTTGAAGTTCCTCAAATATAGTTGATTGAACAGTAGGTTTCATATTTGTTAGGTGCTTTTAATCTCATTAAATCTCTAGAAATGAAATTACGTTATTATTTTTTAATGCAAGCTTATTGAGAATGAATATTTATTAAAATTTTCAAATAAAAAGCATCAAAAATTATTGATTTAGGAATCTAAAGTTTACGTTTTATATCTAATTTCGCAATGTCGAGATTACAAAAATACATAAATTACTGATTCACAATGAACTTACTGCAAAAGATTAAGGAGAATGCAAAGCTGCATAACAAAAAAATTGTTCTTCCAGAGGGAACTGAAGAGAGAACATTGCAAGCTGCAGACATCCTTTTGAATGAAAAAATTGCACAAATTATTTTGATTGGAAATCCTGAGACAATCAAATCAGAAGCTAACAGGTTGAATTTAGAGCATATCTCTAAAGCAATTATCATCGATCCGGAAAATCATGATAAAATGGAAGCTTATGCAGAGATTTTGGTTGAACTTCGTAAGAAGAAAGGGATGACCATGGAGAAAGCTATGGGACTTGTTAAAGATCCTCTTTATTTGGCTACCTTAATGATTAAAGCGGGTGATGCTGATGGAGAAGTTGCCGGAGCATTGAATGCTACAGGAGACGTATTGCGTCCAGCTTTCCAGATTGTGAAAACAATGCCTGGTTGCTCAGTTGTTTCTGGTGCTTTTATCTTGATTTTGAAGGATAAAACATTTGGCGATAATGGTATGTTGGTTGTTGCTGACTGTGCTGTTCATCCAAACCCAACTGCTAGTGAGTTAGCTGAGATTGCAGTTGCTACTGCAAAAACAACAAAGGCTATTGCTAATATGGAACCACGTGTTGCTATGTTGAGTTTTTCTACTATGGGATCGGCTAAGCACGAAATGGTTGATAAGGTTGTTGAGGCTACTCGTTTGGCTAAAGAAGCGGCTCCGGAATTCCTAATTGACGGTGAGATGCAAGCTGATGCTGCTATTGTTGAAGCAATTGGTGCTAGCAAGGCTCCAAATTCAGAAGTTGCAGGTAGAGCAAACGTATTGGTATTCCCAACTCTTGAAGTAGGAAATATTGCTTACAAATTAGTACAGCGTTTAGCTGGTGCTGAAGCTGTAGGACCGGTATTACAGGGTATGGCTGCTCCAATCAACGACCTATCCAGAGGTTGTTCAGTTAGCGATATTGTGAACTTAGTAGCTATTACAGCAAATCAGACTGCAGGAATGTAAGCTGAGAAATCAGAAATAGAATCTTAATCAAACAAATAATAACAAAATCTAATGAACGTTTTAGTTTTAAATTGCGGAAGTTCTTCATTGAAGTATCAAATTTTGAACATGGGCGAAGAGGCGACTCTTTTAGCTTCTGGTCTTGTTGAGCGTATTGGTCTTGAAAATGGTGTTTTAACTCACAAACCTGAGGGAAAAGATAAGTTCAAAACGATTCAGGATATTCCTAATCATTCTGTAGGTATTAATTTAGTTCTTGCAGCATTGGTTAACGCTGATCATGGTGTAATCTCTGACATCAAAGAAATTAACGCAGCGGGTCATCGTGTGGCTCATGGTGGCGAATATTTCCAGGATAGTGCTTTTGTTACTGAAGAAGCGAAAGCGAATATCAAAGCATGTTGCGAATTGGCTCCACTTCACAACCCGGCTAACCTTGAAGGTATCTTAGCAATTGAGAAATTGTTACCAGGTTTACCTCAAGTTGCTGTGTTTGATACATCTTTCCACCAAACACTTCCAAAGGAAGCTTTCATGTATGGTTTACCTTACGATTGCTACGAAACTTTGAAAGTTCGTAAATATGGTTTCCACGGAACTTCTCACAAATTTGTTGCTAACAAAGCGTGTGAAATACTAGGATGGAATATCGAAGATAAGAAAATCGTTTCTTGTCATCTTGGTAATGGTGCTTCTGTATGTGCTATCGATGGTGGTAAGTCTATCGAAACTTCAATGGGATTTACGCCTAACGAAGGTCTTTTGATGGGTACTCGTACAGGTAACCTTGACCTGGGTGCTTTACTATATATTGCTGAAAAGAAAGATCTTTCTATTCAGGAAACTAATAACTTGATTAATAAAGAATCAGGATTAGCAGGTATTTCTGGTATCTCTTCTGATATGAGAGATCTTGAAGATGCTGCAGCTGAAGGAAACGAAAGAGCTCAATTGGCTTTAGATATGTTCGCATATCGTGTAAAACGTTTTGTTGGTTCATATACTGCTTCTATGGGTGGTGTTGATTTAGTAATATTCACTGGAGGAATTGGAGAGAACGATTCTGTTTCTCGTGAGAAAATTGCGAAAGATTTTGGATACCTTGGACTTGACTTTGATAAGGATGTGAACGCAGGTTTACGTGGAAAAGATATGGTTATTTCTAAAGAAGGATCTAAAGTGAAAGCAATGGTCGTAACGACTAATGAGGAGTTGGTTATTGCTTCTGATACACAGCGTATTGTTGGTGCTTTGTAACTATCAAACTTATGATATTAAAAAGCTCTGTTGTTAACAGGGCTTTTTTTTATGCCAAAATATAAGATGATAATTTATTTTTTATCCGTATTTTACTTTTTATAATTTTAATTTAATGGATATGTTAAGCCAATAGATTGTTAGTAAAGTGTTAAATTTTGAAACAAATTTGTTTGCTTAACGTTTAGACGTATAGTATTTACTGGAAATACATGATATTTCATAGCAAATTGCAATGACTTTATGTTCGTATCAAACACATATTCTATAAAAACATTTTTTATTTTATTGTTGATTTCGTTTTCGATTTCTACTCTTGGACAGAGAACGAATTTTCGTTTCTATCAATACAATAAGGACAATAAATTAAATGAAGAGCTGGTGAAATCTATTCATCAGGATTCTCTTGGTGTTTATTATTTTGCTACTGATAAAGGATTAATTTCTCTCGTAAAAGATCATTTTATTCCAGTAGAGGTTCAAGAGGGAAAAAATCAATTTTATAAATCGTTATTTAAAAGGAAAAATGGTGATTTACTTGCACTTTCAGATGATGGAATCTATAAGATAACTCAAACATCGATAGGAAATAAAGCCGATTTGTTGTTTTTATGCAATACCGATTCCTTATTGCCAAAGTATCCTAAAGAATTTTTCGAAGATCAAAATGATGAATTGTGGCTAACGGATTTTAATCATATCTACAGGTTAAAAGGAAGTGATTTCGAACAGTACCAAATGGATAAAAAAAATCAAACTACATCCTATGCTAGGTCATTTCAATTTTTGGAATGTGATAATGGAAAATTAATGGTGGTTTCACAGTCTGGGTGGTTTTATCAGTTTGATCGCAAGAATAATCAGTTTAAAGAATCTGGTTTTAATTTGGACTTGGTAGTGAATTCCTCTTTTAAAATAGGGTCCAATGAATTTCTCTTAGGAACTTCCTTAGGAATATACAGATTAATATTAGATTTCAATGGGCAAGTGGTACATCATGAATTGATTAATGAAAGTATTATGGCCTCATGTTTTCAGGAATTATCTGAAAATAAGTTGTTAGTTGGAACCTGGTTTCAAGGAATACTAGAGATTGATTTATCAGAAGATTTTAAAGTTTATCCGATTGGTGGCTTTCCTTGTTTCACTGTTAACAATATTTTCTTAGATGATTTCGGAAAGTTTTGGATTGCTACTAATTCAGGAACTGTGGTGATGGAAAAGAAATTCTTTTCTTATCAATTTCGTTCTACTAATTCAGAGTACATTTCTTCTATTAATTTAAATGAAGATGGGAATGTTAATTTTTCAGGAAGAAAGCATATTTATAAAATCTCGAATGATGAGCAAATACAAAATATAAATCTTGAATTTGAAGGATCTATAAACGTATTTAAGAAAAGGAATAATATATCGCTTTTAGGAACAGAACAAGGATACTTGTATGTTTATAAAAATGATGAATTACACTTGAAGTTAGCCATTGCAAATAAGCCTATTACAAGTATTGAAATTGTTTCAGAACGTGAAGCATGGCTTGTATCAGATAAGGAATTATTCCATATTAATTTAAATTCTGGCCTAATAAAGAGTTATTTGCAATCCTTTAGAGGTCAGCGTATTGTTCAGGATATTTTATTAGATAAAGAAACTAATTTATTCATTGGAGCTGAATACAAAAATTCTTATCTATTTAAGTTTGATGTAGTAAGCAAAAAGGTTGAGAACATTAGTACTTCAATCGATTTTGATATTAATGAAGATTTTTGGGTTATTGATTTGGAATTTGACGAGGATACCTTGTATATGGGAACCTCTTCTGGTTTGTTAAAATATTGGGGCGAAGGTATTGAAAGGGTTGATTTGAGAGATATGACAAATAGTGAAGTCAATTCTGTAGCAATCGATCGCCATCATTCTTTTTGGATGACAACTAGTAAAGGTGTAATTCGAAAGAGGGAAAAGGATTTGTCGTTGTTTACACCGGAGCAAGGTTTGCCATCCAAAACATTTACCAACCGAAATTTAAAATTTGATTCGAATGATCATTTATGGGTCGGAACTTCCAACGGTATTGCTTATGCTTCCATTTGTGATTCAATACCCAAAACGCCAAAACCTGAGGTTAGTCGAACAGATGGAGGTAGTCAATTTGACTTGAAAAATGGTAAGGTTAAAATTAATGCCAATTCAATGTTGCTTTTGGACGTAACGGCTACTATATATCCGCAAAAACAGAATCAATTTCAATATTGCACAGTAAAAGGAAATGAGAAAATTATTGATTGGAAAGAGCTTTCTGATAAAAATCAAATTGTTATTCCAGGTTTAAAAACAGGAAAATATAAAATTTGTATAAGAGGTAAACATGAAGGGAACTACCGTTGGAGTGAACATCGCATTGTTGAATTAAATGTTGCGCAAGTTTGGTATTTGAGATGGTATGTTCTATTGGTAGATTTTTTATTGATTTTGGTTCTCATATTTTTAACTAATAAATACAGTCAAAAAAGAGCTCAACAGAATTTAATTGAATTGGAAAAGCAAGTTTCAGAGCGAACTGTTCAGCTTCAAGATTTGAACAAACATTTGGTAAGTGCGAATGTTGCAAAAGATAAATTCTTATCCATTATTGCTCATGATTTGAGAAATCCGTTTAATGCGATTAGGGGATTTTCAAAAATATTATTGAAAGATTCGGATATTTTGTCCGAAGAGGACAGAACAGAGTTAATTGAAACAATTTACAGAAGTTCTGATGATACCTTTAAGCTTTTAGAAAGTTTACTTGAGTGGGCAAATGTGCAAAAGGGAAATTTCAAATTGAATTCTGAAAATTTTGATTTGAAGACTATTTTGGAGAAAAACCTAGGACTTCATAAGAGTTTGGGATCTCTGAAAGGTCTAACATTAATAGGTGATTTTAATCGAGCAATCGTAAAAGCAGATAAGGCTATGATTGATACCGTGATCAGAAATCTATTATCTAATGCGATAAAGTATTCTAAGCCAAATCAGATTATCAAGCTACAAAGCATAGAAGCAAACGGTTTTATCGTTGTCCAAGTTACCGACCAAGGTGTTGGGATGACAGAGAAACAGCTTAAAAATTTATTTAAAATAGATACCGTTACGACTAGCGAAGGAACAGCCAATGAAACTGGAACAGGTTTTGGGTTAATGCTTAGTAAAGAGTTTGTTGAGCTTAATGGTGGTAAAATTTGGGTCGAGAGCGAGAAAAATAAAGGAACAAGCTTCTTTTTCTCCATTCCTAGAAAGTAATTTTATTCTTCACAAAAAGGTGTTATTGGGTTTTTGCATTAATTGCGAATCGTAAGTTGGTGTGGTTAATAATAGTCAATTAGTTGTTTTTATTCTTAATTAAGATACAATTCATTAATATTTTCTATTTTTGCCTTACACTTGAGAAAAGTGATAAAACACAAATGCAAACACAACACTAAAAATAAACAGAAGATGATTACACGTTTAGATCAAGTCATTGAGACGCTTAAAAACAATGAAAAAAAGAGATTGGTAGCCGCATATGCTAACGATTCTCATACAATTGGAGCTGTAAACGATGCAGTTCAGCATGGAATCATTGATGCTACCTTAGTAGGAGACCAGAAAACGATTGAAAAAACTTGTGCTGATCACAATTTCGATATCAATAAATTTACCGTAGTACATGAAGCAGATGAGTTAAAAGCAGCACAAAAAGCTGTTGAGTTGATTAATAGTGGTGAAGGTGATATGATTATGAAAGGTCTTGTAAGTACAGATAAGTATATGAAGGCTATTCTTAATAAAGAAAAAGGTTTGATGCCTCCTAAAGCTGTTTTGAGTCACGTAACTGTGATGGAGAATCCAAATTATCACAAACTATTAGTTGTAAGCGATGTTGCTGTTATTCCTCAGCCTGATTTGAATCAGAAAATTGCTATTACAAACTATGTAGTTAAGGTTGCACAATCATTGGGAATTGAAAAGCCAAAAGTTGCTATGATCGCTGCTTCAGAACAAGTTCTTCCTAAGATGGATGCTTGTGTTGATGCTGCTATTATTTCTAAAATGGCTGATCGTGGTCAGATTAAGGGTGCTTATGTTGATGGACCTTTAGCGATTGATGTTGCTATTGACAAAGAATCTGCTGAGATAAAGAAATTGGATTCAATGGTTGCTGGTGATGCTGACTGTATGGTATTCCCAAATATCGAAAGTGGTAATGTTTTTTACAAAGTAAATACGAAATTGTCAAAAGCTGAACTAGGTGCAATGGTGATGGGAGCGAAGGTTCCTGCAATTCTTTCTTCACGCGGTGATAGTGTAAAGACTAAATTATACTCTATTGCGATGGCTGCTTTAGTGGCTTCTAAATAAGTTTTGATAGATTAAAAGACGCATGTGCATGCGTCTTTACTTAAAATATAATTTCTAAGAATTATGTCCCCAATACGTTCTCTAGACCAAATGGTCCAACATCTTCGCGAAAGCGGACGAAAGAAAAAAATTGCTGTTGCTTATGCACAAGATCCAAATACCATTGGCGCAATTGCTAAGGCTATTGATGAGGGATTTGTTGATGCGGTAATGATTGGCGATGAGCAAGAAATTCGTTCTAAAGCTCAATTAGAAGATATCAATCCTGATATTTTTACAATCGTTCATATTCCTAATGATGTTGCAGCAACTACAGAAGCGGTTCGAATGGCTCGAGCCGATGAGGTAGATGTTGTAATGAAGGGATTAGTTGGGACAGATAAATTTTTGAAAGCCGTTTTGAACAAACAAAAAGGTCTGTTGCCTCCAAAGGCTTGCATGACCTATGTTTGTGCACTCGATCTTCCAAAATACGATAAGCTTCTATTCGTTTCTGATACGGCAGTATTGCCTTTTCCTGATTTGAATCAGAAGATAGCTATGGTGAATTACGGTGTGGCGATGGCAAAGCGCTTTGGTGTTGAGAAACCAAAAGTTGCTTTAATCAGTGCAACTGAAAAACCAAACCCAGCATTTCCATCGTCTATCGATGATACGATTATCTGCAAGATGGCCGATCGTGGTCAAATTAAAGATTGTATTATTGATGGTCCTTTGGATGTTTTCTAGCTTGCGATCCTGCATCTGTTGAAATCAAAGGTATTCCAACTCCAATTAATGGAGAGGCAGATTGCTTGGTATTTCCATCTTTAGAATCGTGTAATTCTTTTTATAAAGGCTTAATGCTATTTGGTGGTGGCGAACTGGCTGGACTAATTCAAGGTACCATAAAACCTGTTGTTGTTATGTCACGAAGCGAGAGTCAGCAATCAAAATTCTATTGTATTGCATTATCCGTATTAATGGCAGATTAAATAATTGGTAGTTATCAATTTATAATGAATAATTGAAGAGGCGCGAACTATCGTGTCTCTTTTTTATTGCAGCTTAATAGTGGTTTGCGTTTTGGTGCCTTAAATTATAATTTCTGTGCACTTCGAATCTATTTAATTAATAATTCATCATTCAATTCTTATCTTTGCCAAATGACAAATCCAAAACCATATTGTTTGATGCCATGGATACACTACCATGTTGGAAATGCGGGTCGGGTAAAAGCATGCTGTGTAGCAAATATCCCATTTGGGGATAGCAATACACAAACATTTTCTGAAATATGGAATGGAGCAGCAATAGATGAGTTAAGAGTGAAATTTGCAAAAGGAGAAAAGGATTCTCGTTGCAAAGTTTGTCATCGATTAGAGGAAGCAGGAGGGAAGAGTATACGACAAGAAACCCATGAGAAATTTGGAGAGAATTTCGCTAAGCATAAAAGTAATCTTCCAATCTATTTTGACATCCGCTTTTCAAATGCCTGCAATTTTGCTTGTCGTACTTGTTGGCACGGTGCTAGTTCAGCTTGGTTTCCCGAGGCCAAACAAATGGGTCGTAACCTGGGTGAAAAAGCCTTATTGCAAAACATCAACGATTTTGATGCATTTATAGAACAGACGGGAGAAGCATTGTTAAACGCTAAAGAAATCTACTTTGCTGGCGGTGAGCCCTTAGCCACAAAAGAGCATTACCTCTTGTTAGACTGGCTAGTAAAGAACAAGGCGACACAAATTCATTTGCGTTACAATACGAACTTCTCACAATTGAAAATGGGAGGCTATAATGTGCTGGATTATTGGAAACATTTTTCAGCAGTGGAAATATTATCGAGTATTGATGCGCATGGAGAACTGGGAGAATATATCCGAAAAGGCTTTAATTGGGAGCAATTTAGGGCGAACAGAAAGCAAATTCAATCCCATAAACACATTCGCTTCTTAATAGCGCCAACAATTTCTGTTTTTTCTATTTTAAATTTGCCTAAGCTTTACAAAACTTGCTTGCAAGAAGGAATTATCGATCTTGATGGATTGTACATTAATATGCTCGACAGACCTTTGCATTACAATACAAAAGCATTGCCAGAGAAATACAAGCAAAAGGTGGTAGAGGAATACTTAAGTTTTTACAATTGGGCGGAGAAGGAGAAGATTCCACAGACAATACTTAATCAGTTTAAAGAGTGTGAGACTTACATGCTTAGCGAAGATCTTTCGAAGCAATGGAAAAACTTTCAAAAGGAAACCGCTCTTTTAGATGAGATGAGAAATGAAAGTGTAAATGAGGCTTTGAATTTTTAAATAACTTCAAGTAAATTTCATTTGCTGCGGATAAATAGAGAGCGCTTAGTTTTAGAAACGACTAGCTATTAACTCTAATAATTTGTTCTTGTTAATTGGTTTTGTAATGAAGTCATTGCAGCCAGCGGCTATACATTTTTCACGATCTCCTATTTGAGCAAAAGCAGTTTGCGCCAGGATATATACTTCTTTATTGAATTCACGAATTCTACGAGTAGCTTCATGTCCATCAATTTCCGGAATTCTTATGTCCATTAATATCAAATCGAGATTCGTATTGTTGCGGCATATATCAACAGCATCGGTTCCGTTAGTAGCAACTAAGATGTCTTTTTCATATTTTTTCAAAATAATTTTTAAATAGGCTATAACTGCTTCCTCATCTTCGACAATTAGAATCTGTAATTTCTTTTCGGATAATTCTACAATGCCAGAAGGTTCAATTGTTTTGCTTAATTTTTTAAACTTATTTTCTTTTATTGGTATTGTAAAAGAAAAATGAGAGCCAACACCAACTTCACTTTCTAATTGCATTTTACCTCCAAGTTTTTCAACATATGCACTCGCAATAGACAGACCTAATCCTGATCCTTCTTGGACCATTCGATCCTCGGTGTCTGCTTGTATAAATCTTTGGAATACAGTCTCTTGTTTTTCTTTCGGTATTCCTATGCCGGTATCCTTAATCGAAAAATGGAATAATGAGGGAGTCGATTTGGTGTCTAATTCATAGCTCAAATTTATACTGCCAGATTGAGTGTATTTAATTGCATTTTTAATAAGATTGGTTAAAATGGAATTCAACTTATCTTCATCCGTTTTTATCAGGACAGATTCATTAGGTAAATTCTTTTTTATTGAAAATTGAATGTTCTTTTTTTCAGCTTCAAGAGTGAAAAATTCATACAATTCATCTATTTGTTTGTTCAAATCTACATCTGTTAATGAAATTTGGATCTGCTCCGATTCAATAATAGATATGTCAATAATATTATGAATTGTTGTAAGCATTCGAGCGCCACTTTTTTCAATGATATCAATGTATTTCTGTTGTTTTTCTCCAGAAAGATCAGGCGACTTTAGCAGATCTGTAAAGCCAAGAATTCCATTCATTGGGGTGCGAATTTCATGACTCATATTTGCTAGAAATGCAGATTTTAATCGATCCGATTCTTCTGCTTTTTCTTTGGCTTTGATTAAAGCATTTTCTGCTTTTTTGATTTTAGTTATGTCTTGAAATGTACCCGTAAGTTTAGATGGAAGACCACCAATAAAACTGACCTCACATGTTGTTCGAACATCTATTTTTCTCCCCTTAGTAGTGTATGTTTCCAATACTAAATCATAGCCTTTTCCTTCTTCTATTGCTGATTTTAATGCCTCAGAGATCATACGACGCGATTCTGGAAGGAAATAATTAACACCTGCGTCCACGGTCGGATCAAATTCTTCAGGTGATGTTTCGTGAATGCGATAAGTTTCAGCAGTCCAGAATAAATTATTGGTAGCGATATCCAATTCCCATCCTCCAACTTTGGCGATAGACTGAGAAGCTTCTAATAATTTATAGCTCTGGCGTAACAGATGCTCCGTTTGTTTTATTTTTGTAATGTCTCTTCCAATAACACAAATCAATTGTTTCTCTTCTCCTCTGTTAATAAGGGAAAGGTTGTAGTCTATTGGAATATAGCCTTTGTTTTTTACAAAAGCATCTACCTGAACATTACTTTGTCCAGATTCAATACAATTATTAATTGCTTTTACAATTTTAGGAAGGTCTTCGGTTCTATGAAACGAAGCAGAACCTGCTAAACCTTCTTTTACTTCATTGTAACTAAGGTTCATGATATCCATGATAGCCTGATTCCAGTAAATCGCATTGTTTGTTTCAGGGTCGAATAAGTAAATGATGTCATTTGCAGCATTCATAACCGATTCACTAAAAGACTTTTCATTTTTCAATTCTTCTTCTGCCTGTTTCCGCTCTGATATATCTCTTCCAATTACACAAATGAATCGCTCGTTTACGCCTCTTTCCACTAAAGAAAGATTATATTCAAATGGGATATAAGAATTATCTTTTGCACGAGCATCTACTTGAATTTGACTTCTCCCATTAGCTAAACATTTTTTAATTGTTAATTCAAGACGGGTTAAGTCCTCCTGTTTATAGAAGGATTCTGAACCAGCCAATCTTGATTTCATTTCATCATTTGTGTAACCAAGGATATCCATATTTGCCTGATTCCAATAGATCGGCTTTCCTGTAGCAGGATCAAAGATGTATATTGTATCTGCAGCAGCATTCATTATGGCCTCACTAAATGCTTTTTCAATTTTCAGTGCTTCTTTGGCTTCAGTTCGATCTGTAACGTCCGAAGCCATGCTCATTACAATTCTGTTTCCTTCCGGAGAAATGCCAATGGGACTTGAGCTAAAATCCCAAATTCGTGTATTACCACACTTGGTTTTAACTTCCCATTCTCCATCGTGAACTCTTGATTTTATGGAGTAAAGGCTTTCAACGAACGCTTTACTGGGAACAGCATTTTCGCCATATGCTTTTTTCGACCATTCTTCGATTGTTGGAATATCTTTTAGGGTATAACCAGTTAATTCAGTCCATGCACTGGTCAATTGAAGTATTTTACCTTCACAGTGAATCATTGCAGGAAAAGGAGCGAAAGTAATGGCGTTATTAAGGTGCTGTTCACTTAATTTTAGTTCGTCTTCAGCTTTTTTACGAAGGGTAATATCAATAATTACAGCTAAAGTTCTTCTTATTTTCCCATCTTCACCATATTCAGCAATAGCTGAAAGTAAGGTGTTGATTATTTCACCTTGTTTTGTAATAAAATCGTATCGTACATCAGTAATTTTACCATTTTCTAAAAATTTCGGTAGTGCGATATTTTTTGCATATTCCTGCGATTCAGGAGTAAGAAACTCAATTGATTTTTTGCCAATAATTTCTTCTCGTTTGTAGCCCATGTTTTTGAGCCATAAATCGCTTGCACTTAAAAGACAACCATCCGGACCAATAGAATGTACCATTGCTGGCGTTTGGTTGTACAAATTTCGATATATATTTGCACTTTTCTGACATTGCTTTTCTGTTGCTTTTTGAACGGTAATGTCTTTACCAATAAAGTAGATGATTTTTTCTTTTGGCTTTGAATCTGATGACCATTGAATGTTTTTTAAGCATCCATTTTTACATATCAGTGTACTTTCAAAAAAGGATGGAAGTTTTCCATCCTGCAAATTGAAATTCTCCTTTTCGATTGTATTATTACCGTTTCCAAATATTAAATCGAGGAAGGTTTGTGATCGGATTTCTTCCTTTGAATAACCAAGCAATTTCTCCCAGCAAGGGTTTACGTACTGAATATTTCCATTGAAGGCTACGATGCACATTAAATCGGGAGATAAGTCGAGAAAATGATTTTGAACTTGGGTTGAGGCAGCGTTCTTCATATGGAAAGTTTGATGGCTTATTTTGTGATATGCAAAATTTTAAAGTTTATATCTATGTAGTATTAACGTGTATAAGACTAAAAAGTTTTCCTTATTTTTTGTAGGGAATAGAGAATGAAAATTTGGAGCCAGAATTAACTTCACTTTCCACCCATATTTTTCCGCCCAACATTTCCACGTAAGCCTTAGTAATAGCCAATCCTAAACCCGAACCTTCATAAACCTTTTCGTCTTCAATATCTGCTTGTATAAAGCGTTCAAATATTGCAGTTTGCCTTTTTTTAGGGATTCCAATTCCAGTATCTTTTATATGGAATTCAAGCTTTGTTTTTTTTGTGTCTTTTTTAATGGAGTAAGCAAATTCAATTTTACCAGAATGTGTGTATTTTATTGCATTTTTAATTAGGTTGGTGACGATTGAATTTAGTTTTTCAAGATCAGATTTTACCACACAATATTCATTAGGAAGCTTATTTGGAATGCTAAGTTGTATGCCTTTACGATTCGCTTCGGGTAAAAAGAATTCGAGAAAATCATCAGCATGTTGATTTAAATCAATAGACGATAGGCTTACATCTGCTTGTCCCGATTCAATTGTCGAAATATCAATAATATCATGTATGGTGGATAACATACGTGCACCACTATTTTCGATTATTTTGATGTATTTCTGTTGCTTTTCTCCAGTAAGTCCAGGGGTTTTTAAGAGATCGGTGAAGCCCAGAATTCCATTCATTGGCGTTCGTATTTCATGGCTCATATTTGCTAGAAAGGCAGATTTTAATCGATCCGATTCTTCTGCTTTTTCTTTGGCTTTTATGAGCTCATTTTCAGCTTCTTTACTTTTTGTAACATCTCTTCCAATAACACAAATGTATTTTTCCTTTTGGCCTCTGTCTATTCTTGAAAGATTAAAGTCGAATGGGATGTAAGAATTGTCTTTTGCTCGAGCTTCTACCTGAATCGAACTTCTCCCATATTCTAAACAGTCATTAGTACATTTTTCAAGTCGATCCAAATCCTCGTCTTTATGAAAAGATGCTGAACCTGCTAATCTTGATTTCATTTCTTCATTTGTGTAACCTAATATATCCAGATTGGCCTGGTTCCAATAAATGGGTTCGCCAGTTTCTGGATTGAATATGTATATCACATCTGTGGCTGCATTCATTACAGATTCACTAAAGGCTTTTTCACGTTTAACTTCTTCTGCTGCTAGTTTACGCTCTGTAATATCTCTAAAAGCAGTAACTCTAAGTTTTTGATTGTCTTTATCGAAATATGTTTTTCCTTCTATTTCAACGGGAAATTCTGTCCCGTCTTTTCTAAGCATAATAATTTCATAAGGGAGTGTACGCTCATTTTGAATATTGTTGTAAACAATTTGTTGGTGCTCTTTTCTTACAAGCATTTTTACTAAATCAGCACTGTCTATCTCATCTTGTGTGTAGCCAAATAGTTTAACAAAAGATTCATTCATACTAATTGGAACTCCTTTGTCATGAATTAAAATTCCTTCGAATGTTGCATTAGAAAGAATTTCAAATTTTGTTTTATGCTCTACTGCAATATTTTTAATCTGTTTTAATTCGTTTTCTTGTTCAATTCTTTTGGTTACATCAACAGAGGCACAGTCAAGAATACCACTTTTGCTAAGTTTAAACGATGCTTCATTCCAAATAAGAGTGCCATCCACTTTTTTAGTGTGCATTAACACATTGTCTATTCTTCCTTTGCTATTAATTTCAGATAAAATGTGGTCTCTATCTTCTATATTTGCATAATGATTTACGCTTTCAAACTTTTCTTTGAATTCGTCAATTGTAGTGTAACCGAATAGCTTTGCAGCAGCATAATTTGCATGGATTACTTTTCCTATATTCAAATCATGTTGGAATAATGCTACAAGTGCGCTCTTATATAGGTTTTTATAGTTCTTATCCTTTTCCTGAAGTTTTGTTTCCATTTCTTTTTTAGCAGAAATGTCAACAATGTCAGATACAGAATAATACTCTCCTTCAATTTCGATTAAAGTAACATTCACATCTGCTAAAATTGTTTTTCCAGATTTATGGAGTAATGAAAGTTCTTTAACTTCCAATTTACCTTCATTTAAAAGAACAGAAAGTAATCGTTCTCTATCTTCATCAATTTTCCAGAATTTTTCAGTGGTTTTTCCTAATATTTCATCTCGTGTGTATCCAAAAGTAGTTTCAAAGCTTGTATTGCACTCAATAATTTTTCTGGTTTCAATATTGTTGATTGCAATTGCATTTGGCGAGTTCTCAAATATTCGGCGAAATTTATCTTCTGTAATTCTCTTTTTAGTAATATCTTTCCCAATGCAGTAAATTACATTTTCTTCAAGAATTGGCCTGAATGTCCAGTGAATATATTTTATCTCACCATTTTTACAGACGTATCGGTTCTCAAAATCTTGAATGATATTGCCTTTCGATAAATTAAACATTTCCTCATCATTCTTGGGATGATCATGAGGATGTATAAAATCTAAAAATGGTTTTGAAAGTAATTCTTTTTCGGTATATCCAAGCAGTTTTTCCCATGTAGGATTTATATATTTTAAAAAACCATCAAAACCTGCAATGCAAATTAAATCTGGAGATAATTCAAGAAAATGAGATTGCAGTTTTGGTGAGATATTGTTCTTCATTTAATAGAATTAAGAGGGTTCTATCAAATATAACAAAAAAATGAGTTTTCGTTCAATAAAACGAAGTGATGATTAGGTAATAGAAACTGATTTTAATAAGGTTAAATCTCACTGGTTATGGTAATAAGTGCACTTTTGTATTTTGCTTGTACAATACAAGCTTGTGGATGGTGCTGGGTACTATAAAATATACAAATATGTTCCAATTACAATAAGAACGCATAACGTACTGATTGCATAGAATATACAATTGCACTTTAAATTTATTTTCAATATTTTACTGGCTCTCCAAACCATTAATAACAGGATCAGAACAACAAAAATAGCCACTGTATACTTTCCTATTTCAAGACTTGCAGATATTACAGCTTCATCTTGATTTTCAAAACCACCAAAAACCAATGAAAAGAACCTTGTGAAAAATGCAAAAAACACAAATGGATAAACATAAACTGTTTTGTACTTTTCTATGATCAAAAGAAATATAAACGATTGTAGAATCGTAAATAGAGGCCCTCCAATGCTAGAAAGCAATTTGTGATTTTCCCCTATATAATGCCCATTTTTTACATTAACATTGTTTAAACTATAACTCATGTCATTTCCTAATAACTCTCCAACAATCCAATGACCAAATTCATGAAAAAGATAAGTTAAATAAGCGATCGGAATGAATAGTAAAAAAAGCCTTATAAGTATTTTCTTATCCATCTTGATTTACATTTAAGATATAAATATACTAAAATTTAATCTTGCTGTTCTGTAAGTGTTTCATCCTTTATTCGTTTAGGCTCATTTGATATTGTAAAACTTGGGATCATTACATTGATGCCAATAATTATAGGCATATCACGCAGTTATAAAATAAAGAGTGTACGTTCATTTTTGTCTTTGTAAGCTAAAACGAACTTTTTGAGTTTCTTGTGCGAAATAATTTGCAGTTACAAGAGCCTAAGTTGGTTCCGCCACCAAACGATACAATCGTTCGGTAGCGGTATATTTTAAAAACTAATCTTGCACATTACTAAGGATGCACTGTCCACCTTCAAGTACAGCTTTCGCATATTTGTTTTTCTTTCCTTTTAAAATAATGTCCAAGTATTCACCATTTGTATCAGGATATCGGAAGGCTAGCATCTTATATTTAGCCAACTTGCTTAGCTCATCTTTGGTTAAGCAAAATATAAACGTATAAGCCGTAAATACCGATGCAGCATATTGACTGGCCCTAATTTGTGTTTCAGGATTAGCATCCACACAAGTAAGTAACTCCATGGTTTCGTTGTTGTCCAGTTTAAAAAATGCTTTTTGTCCTTTTTCCATAACTACATTTTTTTCACCATTGTAATTGCATCTAATTCCAAACTTGATTTCATCGCCTTTGTACTCGTAAAAAACGATGCCATGTTTCCAATTAAAGGATACTACTTTCTCATTGGTAAAAGGATCTTCTTTTACTTGGCATTTTTGTGCGTTTCCATCAAAAGAAAAAAGACTGAATAGAACCAAAAAAGTAAAAATGATTTTCATGTTTAAATAATTTATGAGTTAGTGAGAATTGTGTTGTTTATTGTTGTGTGTGGTCGTAAAGACATTCTTGATAGCAATTTGGGGGCAGCATTTTACATGCCATTACTTTTGCAAAATGTTATTCATCCTTATTTAACCTCAAATTTTACTGGGGCTAGTTTAATATTCTTTGGTAAATCTTTAAAAAAGCTTCTGTTAATTTCAAATATCCCTTTTCTCTTTAGCGTAAGGGTATATTCAATTTGGGTAGAATATTTTCCATTTGATACTTGTGTATTACTAGATTGACCATTGATTATAAATATTTCGTTTTCTTTAAATTGAGCTTTAAATGATCGATTTGATTTACCTGTTATTTTGACTTTAATCTTTTCGCCTAGGCTAGCTTCCTTGGGTATTTCAAGCTTAATTTGTTGTACAGGTGGCTTTACAACTTGTACACTTACGCTATTTGATATATACACCTTTCCTAGCATGTTAATTTGGTATGGACCAATAATGTTTTCACCCAATGTTTCAGGATTAGCATAAACAAGTGTGCTAAAATTATTGTTGCCTTCAGAACCTTCAAAAAAACCACCCAAAATACCTTTGTCTTGGTTCTTATCATTGAAAATATCACTCTGAATACCTTCTAATGATAAACGTATGCTAAGGCTTTCACCTGTATAAATGGTATCACGTAAGGCACTTGCTTTTAACTTTACTTCTTCTTGTGCGCAAGCCATAAAAGCAAGGCAAAATATGCTTAGTACTAATGGTTTGAATTTATTCATAGTTGTAAATCAGTCTTTTTTAGTTTGTAAATTAAGCACTACGCTACCACATGTATCCTGTGTGTGACTGTAGCAGCGGCATCGGGGGACTATATTTTTTCTTTGTTTCCCATATCATCTACCTTGAACCTATTGTCCAATTCAATTAATAACCCTTTTCCTCTGCTAGCATCTGTGTCTTTATGTGGAAAATGAACATCAACATTAATTAATGAGTTGTCATACTCTTGTTTGATATCCTTTCTGGTAGAGTGACCAATAACTAATAATGAAACATCAAAATATTGCTTTGCATTATTGATTTCGAGAGGTGTCTGTTCATTGCTATAGGTTGCAAATCCTCGATACCATAAAGGACCTGTTTTACTATGGATTTTCTTACTTATAGAATCTGTGAAAGTATTCGTGCCAATACTATTTCTTACAATCTGATTTATTTCTTTTATCGATAATTTTAGATTGAGTAAGTCCTGGCTTATACCTCCATGAACAAATAGAATATCTCCTATTTTTTCAATTGTGTTTTTAGTCCGAAGCCATCTTCCTATCTCACTATTTGGTCCATAAAAATCGGTTGAATAATCTAAATTTAGTTTGCTTGCTAAATTCGTATACTTAGACCTTACATGAGGATTACATCCATACAGATTATTTCGTTCGTGATTGCCTAAAATAAAATGCACACAACCACCATAATTAGAAGCTTGCTGTTCTAGTTTATAGATTAACCACAAGCATTGAGTCACATTAAGGCCTCTGTCTACAAAATCGCCTACAAGTACTAAATGCCCATTGCCAAAACTCCAATCGGAATTAGCATCTATTATTCCATTTGCTCTTAATAGTTTATGGAAAGCATACATGTTACCTTCTATATCGGATATTGTGAATATTTTGTCTGGTTTTGAGTATGTGGATTGGGGAATAGACAATGAATCCTTCAAATCAACTTTAAATGATATGGCGGTAGGATCGTCGTAGTTGTATACATTTACCGTAAATTCCTTACCAAATTCAAGTATAGAGAATCGCTCATCTTGAATCTCGAAATCACCCGATTTTTCTACTACGCTTATTAATCTTAAAGAGTCCTTTTCGTAAAGGATATAAGCACCATCGGTAGAAATGCTTTGTCGGTGTTCCAAATAAGTAATGTGCTTTAATTTCTGATGTTCGCTAACAAAAAAACGCAGCCATATTGCGAATGATCCAATAATTACGAACAAGGTAATTCCTGTAATTTTTAAAATTCGTTTAAACATTGGTCTTTGTTTTAATGAGCTAAAGGCCCATGATAAGTAAGTTTTTGTTAGTTGCTGGTTCTTATTCGTCCAAATTCCACCAGAGATACAAAATGTTTTCTTCGTTTTGATCTGAAATTGCAAAATCACCACTCCTTTTTGGAATTTCATTTATTGCGTTTTGAAATTCAATCAGTTTTGCTTTTCCAAACTGAATTTCAATACCCTTATTCAACTCTATAATCTTCCAATAATCTGTTGATTCAGATGTTTTGCAACTCAGAATTAAATTAGTTTTCGATTTCCAACTTTCAGTTCCATTTTTATTGTTTGGAACTCTGACTTGTGATTCAGTTGGCAATTTGATCGAAATAGTCTTTTTACTCGACCATTCACAGTTATTCATTAAATTCAATAATGCTGAAATACTTTCACATGCTTTTAAATCAACAGTAAAGTTCCAAGCAGGATAATTCCGCGGGTTGTTTTTATAAGTCCAAGTGTAAACTTTTCCTTCTATTTTATATTTCTGAATTTGGGCTTTCATTAGATTTTTTTAGATGGTTCCAATAAAAGATATAGAAGTCAAGCCAAGAGTTATTAATAATGAAATCAGGATCACTTTTGAAGAAAGCTGATCGATTGAATTAAGGTCATTAACCAGAGAGTCAATCTCACGTGTTTCTGTCTCAATAACTTCGGTCTTAGCAATAAAATCTCCGATTCTACGCTTCGGATTTATTAAAGCCATTAATACCTCTAAAGGCCAAAGCATCATTGTTACGTTTCGCAGCATGCATTGCAATTGCGATGCTTTCTGTTTTGTTTGACTGTCAACTATTTTAAAGCCAAAAGTTCTTTTTCCTGCACTCATTCCACATGCAATGTCTTTGTTTAGAATTATAAATAGAATTGCCATCCATATAATTGGGAATACTAATAGATTCAGAATGGAATAATTTAATTCTAATTTGATGAATGTTTGTGTAGTAAATAGTGCAATCATGCTAATCAGGATGAATGGCATAGCAACAGCTAAACAAAACCATAAATCAGCAATCATCGATCTTAATCTAAAATTGAAGATGGTCATTGGGAAGCTATCTGCTTGTTTCAGATAACTTTTTGTAAATAAGTTTACAAAGAGGATTTTCGGTAATTTCATTAAAAAGGTTTTTTCTTTTTGCAGTTAGGGGTAAGTTTTATGTAATGGCAGTGATGGGGCTAATTTAGCCTTCCGTAGTCACTGCCAATCTATTCCAGTCCTTTTTTATTTTCTCTAACCTAAATAGAAAAGGAAAAAGAAGAAGAAGTTCGAGTCGGAAGCTAACGTGAAAGCCAGGATTGCCATCTATAAATGGATAAATTAGGGTAACAAATACACATATGCCTATTCCAAATAATGCATCGGCATAGCCTAGAAAAATAGCCCAGTCTTTTTCGGTCCATAAGCCAAATGCAGTTACTCCTTTAAAGAAAAAGATGCCTGTTAATAGAAAGGCCAGATAAGAAGTTGGATCGTTAGTTTCAAGACCATAAAGATCTAATTGGAGCTGAAATCCAAACAAGCCAAGAATAAGGCAAATAGGAGCTAGAACGCCAAATACTAAAAATATCCACACAAATGTTTTAATCCACCAAGGAAGTAAATTTCTTCTTCTTTCCTGAATTGGTATCGGTTCTGTCTCTGTAATTTCAATTTGCTGATTTTCCATTTGGTTTATTTACTTGGGTAAGATTTTAGGAATACTATTTTCGCTGTACGTTTTTTTCGATTAGCCACACGATAGAATCGTGCGGGAGCGGGTCGGGAGTGGGGTGATATTTAATATTTATAGTGTCTTGAAAGTAATATTTCTATAGTAGGAAAAATTAAACCAATCAAAAATATGATAATCATTGATTTGTATACTTTATAGAAAAATGAATCGATTACCATTGTTAATATTTCTACTAATTCTCCATTTTCAAATAAATCATGAAAGCTTGTTTTATAAATAGCTTTTCCTGTTTTTTTATTAATCCCAACTAAGCTTGTTGCCTCTTTTATAACTCTTGATTCTAGTACTTTACTTAAATATGAAAATTCTATTTTCTTCTTAATTTTGTATAGAAATTTCCTCCCAAATCCTTTTGTTGATTGATTATCAATTGAATCCGAATAAACAGTTTTGTTTAGGTAGTTGGCTACCGTTTGTTGTACTGAAAGTTCTCCTTGCAAAACACTATCGGAAATCGCTGAGTTTAAAAAATCAAAAGCAAAATCTGTAACAGCTACTTTATTGTCTTCAATGACCTTATTTATCTGAGTGTGAGAATTCCTTATTGGCGCTAACTTTACGGCGAAAATTATAAAGTAAATAGGAATGAATATATAGTAAAGTTTAACCAAGATTCTTGATATTTTCTTCTGTCTTTTAAACAATCCCAATCGCGATGAAGAAATCAGAACGATTATACTAAGAACCAGAAAGAGTAAAATCCATTTAATAAAAGCTCCTATGTAAGATAAATAGTTAATTTCTGCTAAGATATCTATGTAATCCATTTAGCGTTTTTTGTGATAATTTTAGATTGCGAATATAATTTAACCCCTGCTAGCCAAACGATACAATTGTGCGGCAGTGGGGGAGTTATGCATGCTTAATTTCCTTATTCACCGTTAATAAAAACATCGTAACGCCAATCAATGAGAACAATACCGTCATTACTACAATTAAACTGTTTTTTATTTCCATTGTTTTTAAATCTTTTGAGACTAAAACCGCAGCAATAATATTTACAATCAGTTGAATGATCCATGCCGAAGAAGAGAGAATTTGAATTAGTTCAGAATCGCCTAAAGCAAATTTAGGAAGCACATGTTGTATGGCTATTGAGATTAGATATGTTAATGCATATCCTATAAAAATTAGAATAGCATATTTGTTAATTAAGGCTTTGTATTGGCTATTTGTCATTGCTATTGATTTGACTGTGGATGATGAATAGAAAAAATAGGACTCCTGCGAGGTGTGAAATTACTGTGAGCAGAACAATTGGGATTCCTTTGATCTTATTTATCGTTAAGTCTTTTAAAATGACCAAGGCTAAAACGATATTTATCAAGAAAGGAATTGCAGAAAGAATAGTGTTTGTTATACTGCTTAGTTTTTCAAATTCTACGCCCATATCTAATAGGATGATTTGTAGTTGGCTCAATACAAGCATTTGTAACAAGCTTTGAAATGCAATTAAAACAATTAAGAGTATTGAATATTTTTTAATGTATTTGTTCATGTTTTATGCTTGGCTGTGTGATGTTGATCATTATAAACCTTCGCTACCACACGATACAATCGTGCGGCAGCGAGCGTCGTTTTTTTTTTCTAGTTCAGTCTATTTATATGACCTACAAACTCAACTAGTTCGTCTTCTTTATCCCAATTGGTTTTTATTTCCCCGATATTTTCAATTGCAAATCCAGTAACAATAGCATCACTAATCTCATCACCTTTTTTCCTGTCTGTTAATGTAGAGATTAGTGCAATAGGTGTTCTAAAAAGGCCAAATGGAATTCCCCACCAACCAAGGAGAGCGGTTGAAATCATTGCATTTTTTCTTTTCTTGTCAGCACAAGATTTGCAAGTAATAACGGGCGTTTTTTTGTAGGACGTTATAACAATAAAACTTTTTACTGTTCTTATCACAGTACCTATTAATGGTGTGTTGCTTTGACCACATTGTGGACAATGCAAATTAATTATCTTATTTTTTAATTCACTTAGCTCTTCTTCTGTAATTACTTTTGTTTGTGCCTCAATTCCTGTTATTAAAGCTGGATCTAAGCCTCGCTTGTTTATTTCATCAATTAGAATTGGGATAACGCCAGGTTCTAAGCCACCTGCTTCATTTTTTGCAAGATCTTCAATTCTATAATCGTCAAATTCGATATAGTTCTGTTTAATCTGGTTTAAGTCAATTGTCATATTGTTAAGATTTTATCTGTCAGTTTTTCCACTAGTCACACGATACCATCGTGTAGGAGCGGTGTGCATTTTTTCTTTAGCTCTCCACCTCAACAGAAGTAGCAGGATTAAAATACCCTTCCAATTCACCTAGCGTATTACTAGAAGCTAAGAGGTCTTTAACTACTTGGCCTTTTTCTAAAACTACAATGCGCTGGCTTACTTCGGCAATGTGGTTTAAGTCATGGCTAGAGATTAGCATCGTTAGGTTGTTCTTTTTGTGTAATTCGTTTAGTATGGTCTTAAGTCGTATCTGAGAGGAAGGATCTAAGTTGGCAAAGGGCTCATCTAAGATTAAGACTTCAGGTTGGCTAATAATAGCGCCAAAGATGCCAATCTTCTTCTGATTGCCTTTCGAGAAATCGCGAATGTATTTGTTCTTGTTCAGAATTTCATCGCCAAAGAAATCGCTAAAATCATTATAATAGACTTTTAATTCTTCTTTGGTAACGCCGTTTATATCAGCAATAAACTTGAAGTATTCTTCGGGTTTTAAAAAGTCAATTAAAAAGCCTTCGTCTAAAAACGAGCCAGTGTATTTTTTCCATTGACTGTCTTTGTTTACAGCAATGTCCTTACTCAATACTTGGCCACGGTCTGCTTCAATCAAATCTAAAATAAGTCTGAATAGAGTGGTTTTTCCAGCGCCATTGTTTCCAACCAAACCAAACGATTGGCCTTGTGGAATCTCTAATTGCTCGATATCTAAAACTTTAACTGCGTTATATGATTTGCCTAAATTATCTATATTAATCATGATGTTATTTTCTTTTGTTATTACTTATTTCTAAAACCTTCCGACATGGTGTGTCGCTTACTAATAAAACGTTGGGTAATCAGATCCAGCATCTTTTCTCGGAACAATAAACCTAAAATACCCAGGCCGCCGATAAGAGCAAAGCCAGCATTTGTTTGATCCATTAAACTAAATGGTAGATAGATTAATATTGGAAGAACCAACAGAGGAATCATTAAAACAAAATGTCTTCCGCTTACACCTTGGTAATTGAATGCCGAACCTTTAGATAGATCCATGTGTTTGTTGTTGTTCGTTGCAAAGTAGAGTAACAATAGGCTATTAACGCCAATGTTAAACAAAAAGCAAACACTATTAATGATCAGAATCTCTATGCCAAAAAAGACGTAGAATGTAGATAAAAGGAAAATAATGGTGCTGGTTGATAGCATCAGGAAGTATTTGGCTTTTATGTAATCCTTATACGTGTTGTTTGCGGTTAGCATTAAATCGAAATGCCCCGATTCCCAAGCAAAGAAGTACAAGCCAAAACTCATCATAAAGCCTCCTGATATAAATAGTCCTATGAAAATTAGAAAACCATTCATTTCAAGATAAGTAGGGTTGGAGTAGAAGAACAAGCCATACAATAAGAATAGAGGTGTCATAAATAGCATGGTTCTGGTTCGCTTATTTCGAACACACATTTTTAGTTCGAGCAAGGCAAAGGTTCCAATTTTTCCGAAACGGTCTAAATAGTTAAGGTTTTCGAGGCTGCTCCTTTGATTAGAATCGCCCTTACCAAAGTCTTCTAAAGAAAAGTGTTTGTATAACAATAGGAAATTGAGGTAGTATGCTATAGCAAATAGTAAAATTCCTGCCAATAGCCACAGAGGATTCTGTATTACTTGCATAAATAGATCCGAAGAAATGGCTTGAAAATTAACGACATTAAACTGATCTAATAAAAGAAAACTTGCGAAAGAAGCTAAGAAGATGTAAAATACATATTCGTGCTTTATCTGTACTCGTTTAATGTAAATGGATAAATAATTAACAAATAAATCGCCAATAATTACACAAGAAAATATCATCCAAAAGGTATAAGCATCTAAGTGTTTGTGCAAGCCAAAAGTTATGGCTAATGCAAAACTAAGTGGGAGCACATTAAGGCTGTTAAACAAAGGCTTGGTAAGGATGAAGTTAACGAGCTTACTTTTCTTAATGGGTAAATTAAGATAGGGTGTTACCATAAAGGTTGGCAGCTTCTGTAACATGTATCGGCTCATAAGAATGGCCAAAAAGAAATACAATCCATAGCGCGTTAAATCGGCAATTGGGTTTTGTGAATTTTCGGCAAGTGTAGAGCCGAGGTAAAAGCCTCCTCCAAGCAACTCTAGGAACAAAATAAAAAAGATAAATCCCATTAGGATTTTAATCCCAACACTTTTGGAGGCCGCCGCCGATCGAGTAGCAGCTTTCCATTGATGGGACAGTAATGTGAAATTTTTCATAAATGTATAGTTAAGGTTTTTTTTCTATTTGATTTTTATTGCGTAGCGATTATTTATTGATCTCTATTTTTTCTGAATCAATAATTTTATCCATAATATAGGGCATAACAATTGAAATCACTCCAATTAATAGCATATAGCTTCTTATTTTTGGCGGAAAATGTAGATCGCTATTAACAAATTCTATCAATAGAATAAGTGCGAATGTTCCAAAGCCAACGGTTGCTCCAAGATCAGAATAACGGGTAAAATTCTTTTTCTTATTAGTTTTATACCAGTCAATAAAATTATCATTAGTTGGGTGTTTTTCTAATAATTTTGCAAATTCAATATTAGATTCTTTATACCTTTTTAGTCTACCTAAACATAAACCTCGCTGAAATATGCATGCTTCAACATAAAGCTTGTATAATTTTGAATGAGTTCTTATTTTTTCTAAATAGTTTTCGATTCCTTCTAGTTCTGTCAATGCTTCTGTGTAAAAACCTTCATTACTTAAAGGACTGATATAGTGAGATATTTTAATTTCGAGAACAAATTCAATATCTTCTCGCCTTCCATTTTGTAAAAGGTCATTAAAGAAAATCTTGTTCTTTTTATATTCTTCTATGTATTCAAAATCTTTTCTCTTAGAGTTAAAGAATGTCCTTATTTTGCTCCTACTTGTCATAGATTTGTATTTATGCAACTGCTACACAACTTCCTTATATGTGCTTCAATACACCAATTTTAATTTGATTACTGGTCCGATTCGTCGGGATTAATTAAATTATCCCAAATGCTTTAGGGATCAAGCCAAGCGCCACCGCCCATGAAATTTAGCTTTGTTACAAGTCGTTATTTTCCAATCTGAGTCCCTATATTAATTGAAAATGTATTTGTTTGTATGCTTTGTAATAGTCCAAATCCTCTTTTATATCTAAAATCTAAAAATAATTCTTTGTCTTTAAGATAAATACTTTTTAAGCCTGCCCCAATATTTATCCCATAATCAAACTTTGAAAAAGGATTATCATGTATCTGTTCTGTGAAATATGTATCTCCCCAAGAGTAAATTACTTCAAGATTACGAGAGTAATCTGACTTAAAGAAGTAATTGATAAATCCCCCAATTTGAAATGTTGGTCTAAATTTACCTTTTGGAAATTCGTACTTTAAAATACCCAAATTGTTAAATGAATTTTGAGTTAAGGCAATATCATCTATATAGTTCATTTCATAGACTGGCTCAATATATGAAGTGGTAGTTTTTAGGCTAATACGAGAGTATGTGCCTTCATATTGAAAATATAAATTTTCATTTACAAAGGGTATATTTACTTTGTAATAAAAACCAATGGAAGGGGAGATTTCAAAGCCAAATTGGCTATTCTTCATGAAATAAAGTTCATCTGAGAATTCGCCTGTTGGGATTATTGATTGCCCACTTAACCCAATTGTAAATCCAAATGAACTTTTTATTTTAGGGGATTTCTTTTGATAAATAATGCATTCTTCATCTGAGCAAATCTCGTTGTGATATTCATTTGCAATGTTTATTAGTGATTTATGGCTTAAATTTACGGTTCCAATTTTTTTTAAAATCGCAGGGCTTTCTCTAAAAGTATATGCTAATACACCTATATACTCCTTTTTCTGTTTTTGGTATTTAATATCGCCTTTTATTATTTCTTTTTCTTCATTTTTAAGTTCATGCAGGTTACCACTCTCATCATCTACGAAATAATGACCTCCATTAATGTCGCGATAATAGTAAATATCAACAATTCCGTCAATTAAATATTCTAGGAAAAATTTTTCCCTCCCTTTATTTGTGACAATAGGTTTTGATTCATAATATTTGCTATCAATGAATTTATAGGCTTTTATGTCTTCTGGAGTGTAAATTTGAGTCTTATCATAAGAATTAGTTTTGCAAATGCATTTCTTATGGCTGCTAACAAGTCCATTGTAATCAATTAATAGATTGATTGTATCATTATTATTGTTGATTATATAACCTTCTCTAAAGTCAGATTGGGCTTTTGATTCAAGAATACTGAAAATAATAAATGTTACTATAAAAAGATATTTCATTATGGATTTTTTATGCTGCATAAGGGTTGTACTAAGTTACATTGGCGATTAAAACTGTTGTCTTATCAAATCCTCTGCTATCATATGATTGTATTAAATTTATAATTACCACTCATCTTACAATTCTAATTTATCCTAGCTAATTTGTTTATCCAACCTGTTTTTTTCGACTAGCCACACGATATAATCGTGCGGGAGCGGGGGCATTAAAAAAGGATCACTCCTTTATTTTTTTTCTGTCAGATTTTGAATTTTATTATTGATAAAACTCAATATTCTTTCTCCACTTTTCATAAAGCTAATTATCTCAGGTTTAGAAATATTTGTTTCCATATTATGAATAATGATATTTCTAATTTTCCAGAATCTTCTAAAGGTTAACACAAAATCATTTTCGAAATATTTTTCGGCAACAAATTTATCGACAATTCTATAGGGAGGGATTTTTAAATTGGAATCATCAAGGAAGACATTTCCATATAAAAGATTCAATTTATTTTCTATATCATTAGACAATTTTATAACGTCTTCGATTGAGTTTCCGAATTTGATATTATTATTATTATTATTATTATTATCTGGAACTCTGAAACGAACTTCATTTTTATTAAAAGACTGTTTGTTGGTTAATAAATCTGCAATAGGTGGAATTTTCTTATTTACTGTTCTTAATTTATAGGTGTCATCATTTAGTTTTTTCAATTCTTTGTTAAGCTTTATTTTGACTCCAAAGGCACTCAATTCCGACAATTGAGAAATGTCGCTAATGGAAATAATAATAATAGATATAAATACAAATAATCCAATAGATGAAATATCAATTTCAACACCTAGCGCTCTTAAGGTAATTATTACTAATCCGAGTATAAAAATAAGATACTTCATATTGTTAAGTTAATTGTTGTCAATCATCTATTCAGGTAGTTGTGAGTTTAAATCCACTGTAATAAAGGGTTACCGCACGATTCCATCGTGTGGGATTGCAGTAAAAAGGATTACTTAATTCTGGTAATATTTATAATTGCCACTCATTTTAGTATTCTAATTTATCCTAGTTAATTTGTTTATCCAACCTGTTTTTTTCGGCTAGCCACACGATACAATCGTGCGGGAGCGGTGAGGGTAATCAGGTTTTATTCTTTCTAATTAATTGAATTCCAAAACTTGGAAAAGCAACAGCCATAAAAACTAAAAGACCTAATAAATAATGATGGTCAATTTCACATGAAAAGATGCCTTTTGCTAACAATAGTAACATTGATATGATCCCCAATACAATAAGTAAAATGCCTAATGGTTTATAAATTTTTTTCATAGTTAAATCGTTTAGTTTCTTCAAAAAATAGATGATAGTTTGCCTCCCCACCTTTGTATTCTGTTGTCTCTATTTAGTTCGTTTTTTATTGAAACGTTTTACAACAAAAAAAATAATAACAGGAATTGAAATTGCTAACAAAGCACCAAGTACAACCATTGTTCTGTTCGAGAAAATAATTTCTAATAATGTCATGTCTTTAAATTTTAAGTTAATCTTTTGCTCTTCTATTTGTATTTAATTGCCATCTAAATCGTTTCTTCTAGCCACACGATACAATCGTGCGGGAGCAGGGGTAACTTAAGAGAGCAGACCTTCGAACTTAAACTGATTCGGCTATTATTTTTATGCATTGTTGGGCACAGTTATTCTTCTGTTTCTAATAATTCATAATCTTCTAATTCAGAATAAACACTAGACAATTCCGTATTTAACTGTCTAATATATTCCTGACTGATATGAAAGTATAAATCTTGTTTTTCATCCTCTAACTCGAAGTTAAACTCCTCTTTCTTTAACTTCTGAATCAATTGATTAAACACGTTTTTAACTGCATTAGGATTGTCTTCTGTCAGAATAATTTCAAGGTTGCTCTCCCTGAAGTTTAAGACAAGTGAAGTTTTCTCTGCAGACCTTACAATAGTAGCTTTTTTAGTTTCCATAAATTTTACCTCTTTCTCCGAAGGCTTCTTTTCCACCTTCTAATGTTTTCATACTTATTTCTTTCCAGTCTAAATCATCTTTTGTATCATTTTTACAAACTAAATTATTTGAAAAAGGATTTCCAGAAAATGTATAGTAGCCATTAATATCATGCTCTCTGTACACAGAATTATATGGAAGTGTCCGAACTGCAATATTTGCATCGTGTGTTGCAATAATAATTCGACGCCCCATTAGAGCTTTTTCTTTAAGCATCGGAACAATTACATCGCTTATGTAATCATTACCTAAACTCTTTTCTGGCTCATCAATAATGTATATTTCTTTATCTTCTAATAATTCATTATGCAAAAGAACCATTGAAGATTCTCCACTTGAAGGAGTGTATGAATTATTGTCAACCGTAAAATGCCTATTGAATTGAAGTAAATCACTTATGTTTTTAATTGTTTCTGAACTTTCAATTTCTTTTAACTCTGTGATTTTCTCAAAAAGAGAATTGGAATATAAATGTCGGAATATTGATGTAAGTTTAGCAGCAACGTATTTCTGAGGATTCTTTGTTACATTTTTAACAGGAGTATAGGAACCATCTACGAAACTTCCATTTTGAATCACCAAGTTAGTTTTACAATAGAGTTTTCCTTTTTCTCCTAAATCCCCTACGTATTCACTTTGAAACGGTATTGGTTTGGAAATATTTTGTAATACTTTCTTTAAATCTCTCTCTATTTTAATTCTGTTACTCGCATATTCGGCAAATCCTGTATTAATAGGTTTCTGAGGTTGTCCTGTCTTTTTAGATATTTCTTCTACAAATACTTCTATGAATTGATTGAATAAAGTAATACTGCGATAATCAATAATTCTTTTTTCAGATTCCTTTTTTAATTTATCCAATATCTTGTCCAATACTGAAGTTAATTCCTCTAGTAATTCTTGACCTATAGTTTCTTTTAAAAGTTGGTCAGATTCTATTTGAGTAATAAAATCACTAACCTTTGTTAAGCTAGAAACGATTTCATTAAAGTTTCTTTCTGATGAAGATTCGTCTAAAGGAGTAAAATCTTTTATTTTAAGCTTTCTAGAAATCCTATTTGTTTGTTCATCTGAAAAATAACGCACGTATGAACTAACACTCGTGATGTTCTTTTCGTTTGAATTCCAAATCGATTCAATTTCTTCCGTACAATCATCAATGTCAAAATCTTCAACATCAGTATTAAAATGATGTCCTTTTAAGTCAAATATTTCTTTTAAGTTAAGAGTATTTGATTCGTAAACTGTGTTGCTAATTCCTTTATCGTTATAGTACCTAGATAATGCTTTTAGGATTTCAGTTTTTCCTGTACCTTTTGACCCAAAAATTATATTTATATCGTTGTAGATATCGATATCAATTAACTCAGCTGCATTAAAAGGGTTTAATTGAATAGATTCTTTAGTTTTTTTATTTAAAAGAGTATCTATCGTTGCTATATCTTTCTCTAGTAATAAACAAAATTGCTCGAAACTTTCAACAGGTAACCTAAGGTCTGGCAATGTTTTAGAGATTTCTTCATATTCATCCCAGTTCTGGATGTCAGAACCATAAATGGAACTATGACCATGACTTATATAAATACCTGTTGAAATTGAATTTGTTGCTTCTTTTAAAACTCTTTTAGGATTTTTTACTGAGCTCGAAATTTTGTCTATATCTGAGTCTAAAAGATTTGGAGTCTTTGCGTGGTAATGGGCAATATATATCGGTTCTAAGTTGTCAAAATATTTAACGGTATTTTCAATTGAAATGTTAAAATCATCTGCTGTTGTATCCTTTAACAAATCGACTAGAATGTCGTTCAATTCTTGCGATTTTTCAGGACTCACAATTACTATTAAATGACCTCTTCGACCTTCCTCTATAATATCTAACTCTACACCAGGCCATATTTGACAAATATCATTTACCTTTTCCGATATTTGTTGGTATTGCTCAATATCAAAGTGATTATGGTTAGTAATTGCTAGTATCCTAACTTCTGTCTCCCTTATAATTTCATTAAACCTTTCAGCATTAATATTCCTGTTCTCTGAGTCTCCTCTTTTTGTTTTTTTTGTATGAACGTGGATATCAATTTTCATCTATTTGGTTTTATATGGTATTAGGTTCTTTTTCTTAATTGTGCCTAACGTGTTAGTATGTGCACTGTTATTGCATATATATTTAATATCTCGTGATTAAAAGTGCACAATACACATAATATGCGTTAGTATTGCACAGCTTTTTAAGAATAGCCTCCCAAATTTATCAAAATAGAGCGAAAGTAAAGTGTATTCATAATAAAAATTTAACACTATAGGTAAAAACTTTCATCACTGGTTATTTGTGTATTGTTTAGAATGTAATTGTGTGAACATATCATTAGAATAAAAACGGCTATGAGCTATTTGAAAAGTATGAACGAGAGAGTAGGCATGAGGCGCAGGTCTGTTCGAGTGAAGTTCATAGCTGAATGGGGGCAGAACGCATGTGGGGAGTGGAAATCAGGTCTGATTTTGGAGCATTACAAGCATGCAAACTGCAAAACAAGGGTTGACTTTGCCTAAAACAGGCATGCGCTAGGTACACTCATGCTTGTATTTGTGTTTAACAGGTGTGCGGATGGGTCATTGAAGCTTAGTTGTCTTGAAATCAGTTGTGTTTTTAGATATGTAAGCGCTTGTTTTGTGAAAAAACACTTGTGGGATGGTCCGTTTACGTGTGAGTGATGGGTGCGCAGACCTGTTTTTCTACTTTACCACGGTGTTTGTGCTGCCTTCGCATTTGTTTTTGTTATCACCGAAAGGGAAAAGAGCGAGTTGAAGTGCGTTTTATTGATCAGTAATAAGAGAAATGGAGTGCGAAGCTTTGTTTTTGTTATGGTGCAAGCTGCAATGGGTTAAAATAATCTTGTTTTACATCACGCAAAAAGAAAAACCAATGAAGATATACATAAAAAATGAATAAAAGAATTGTCAAATGTGTCAAGTTGTTGTTTTAAAATAAATCATAAAAAGTTAAATAGAAGTTATTATTGTTTGATAGAGATTTTTTAACTTAGGTATGATAATGTTAAACAAGTAATTTGAAAATTAAGAAGTATGACAGAAAAAATCTATCATTACTGTACTACCAACGAGGTGAGTACCATTGTAACCAACCTTCTGATTGCCTTCGACAAGGAGGATTGGAGTAGCGATGCGGCATTAACCAGTTTACTGAATATCCTGCGAAAGGAAAACGAGGTGTTGACCAAAGGTTTGAAACTGGTTAAGGGGAGTGTGAGCTCGAAAGATTTGCAAGAAATGGATGAGTTTGCCGATAAGAGTTTTGTGTGTGTAAAGCAATTTTTATGGGCCAATACCTACGAGTTGGATGATAAAAAAGCTGAAGATGCTCGTGAGGTATGGAATGTGTTCGACAAGCACGATTTAAACATGCACCGCAAGAGTTACGAATATCAAATGGCCATGTCGAAGGCCCTAATTGAGAATTTAGCTGAGCCAGAGCTGAAGCGTAAAATGGGAAGCTTAACGGGTGTTGAAAATCGCTTTAACAAATTTGTTAGTGCTAGTGAAGCGCTTCGACTTAGCTTTTTAGAGGCGCAAAAGAATGCGGCAGAGGTAGAGAAGGTTGTTGCGCCATCGGTTCAGAAACGCATGGTGCGTAAAATTGTAAACGAACAATTGCTAACGTATTTAGATGGGGTGGTTATTGCATTGCCCGAGAAATATGCTCCTATTTTGGAGATTTGCGCAGAACATATCGAGGGGGCAAATACCAAAGCTCGTTCTCGTAAAACGCGAAATAAAAATGAGTTTGTTGAGCTGGAAACGGAATAAATCGTTCGCCATCGAATAAAAGAAAGGATAGCTGGGAGGCTATCCTTTTTTGTGTCTTGTAATGGCTATAAATGGTAAATTGGGCTAAGGTTTTGAGGTCTTTGTGCGTAAATTATTTGAGGTGTTGCTCCAAAAAATCAAGAGGATCGTAAAAATACTTTTCCAAGTCCTCTTTTGTGTAGCACACTAAAGTATAAGACGCATATAATCGCTCAGGCTTCGAACGATCTGGCTTTATTTTAAGGGGTTGTGCTTTTAAAATTTCAAAATGAAAATGATCGAATTGCCATCCGTACCTGTTGAGTTCAGTTTTATTCATGAATCGGGCAATTGGTGTTTTTGGATTTACATCGTCGTATAGGTTCACCGATATTCCTGCAATGTGCTCATAAACAGTCCAGAATTTCTGCTCGTTGCCATGTTCAATAATCAGCTGTGCATAGGGTCCATCTCTACGCTTGCTGATGACAACTCCTTCGAAGATTGGAAATATTGGTTCCGATTGGTAATTATTTGTTGGTCGTTTAATATCTATTCCAGTATGAAGATGTGCAGGAACTTTGGGTCTTTCCTTCCTGACTAACCCAAATTCGCCAATTTTAGACAGTTCCATTAGGCTAATCGAATTTCGATCGGAGGTATTAACCGGTAGACTATATTCCAATCCATAATCAGAGAAAATGAGCAATATAAATACTAAGAATCCTGTTTTAATCATTTGTGAAGGGGGTGTTTTCTATGATGGTTTAATTTGTTGTTGGGGATGTGAGCTTAGTGCTTTTGGATTTTCATCAATTCCATATTCAGAACTACATGATTTAATAAAGTAGTTCCTCCAATAAAATTTAGATAACCATTCTTGCTTATGCTCGAAATTGATCTCAAATCAAATTGTGTATTAAAAATAACCTGAGGTTTTGGAAATAGGTCTATAATGGTCATTAATCCTGGTTCGCTAGCATAGGAATATCCAAAGATTACCAATTGCTTTCCCGTCTTATTTTCAATTAATAAGGCAATTTCAGATTTGTCTAAGTTTACTGATTTTATGGTTTCCGGTAGGTCGTAATTTCCAATACATTTCATCCAACCGTCAAGATTATTTAATCTGAATGTCTCATTATTTTTAGAATCTACTATTTGTATATTTAAAAAGTCTCCCGGATCATTCCATCCTGTCATTGTATTAAAAATTATTTTACAAGAGTCTAAGTTTTCGCGAACATTAATTTCACCAATCTTTTTAACGCCGTTATTTACTAATAAACTATCAAGATATTTTACAGAATGAAATTCTTTAATCAAGTCAGGATTTAAAATTGGATCTACTGTTTTGTCGAATTTATTTTTTTCTGAATTGCACGACATGAATGCTGAGCTTAGTATAATAAAAGCGAAAAGTAATTTCATGGTTTATATATTTTGTATAATGATCTTCTTCATTTTTCTTTTAGAATTACACACTATAAGTCTTACCAAATATCTAGATTCATGATAACTATTAGGAGCTTTTTAACGACCATTAAAATTTGGGTGTTGTTAGCGTGTTTTTATAAAAAAAACAGGTTAAGACTATAAAAATAAACTATTGCGATAAGTATAATTCCAATAAAATTCAGCTTCAACCTTGTAGATTTTATATCTTTAATAATTAATTTAAATTTTTGTTTTTCAGTCTGAATAACCATGGTATTTGCAAAGAAATCTCCTATTCTTCTTTGTGGGCTAAATAAACTAATTATTACTTCTAAAGGCCAAGCGATACAAATAGTCAGGTTCCGAACAAAGCATTGAAACTCATTTGCGGAAACACATCTTTTTCGGTCAACTATTTGATATCCTAGTATTCTTTTTGCTATGCTCTTTCCTTGGAAAAAATCCTTATTTAGATAAATAAAGATGAATGAAAAGAATATATACTCCCCATATGGACTTACTAAACTTTCTGTCTTGCCTTCTCCAATTATTGCAATTGTTATCAATGGAGGTACAATTATCATGCACATTATAAAATGATCTAATAGCATACTAATAATTCTACGGATTCTTAAATTTTCAATCACTTGTCTTGATATTTAGTATTTATCAATTTGATATGTTTGCTAACTTATAAATACAATGGCGTTTATAATTAATAATAAAGAGTATTTATCACCCCATACCGGGCAGTAATCAACACCTATTATATTTCGTTCCTGAATCTACGAAACAATAATTTATTAACAAAAGATTAAATACTGAAAGCAATTGCTAAAACGCTTACAGGTCTTCGACTCTGTCAGGATTTAGTAGAAAAAAGCCCAAGTTGGAGGCTTGGGCTGTTGGGTTTTAAAGAGTTTATATGTGTCAAGTTGCGCAATGGAAACCGCAACTTAGTTGTTTTTTAATTCTCTTTGTTGGTAATCAATAATTCTGAAGGCTTGCTCTTTTTGGTTTGAATGCTTTCTTCAGGTGTTTTTTTATGCCAATAAGAGGCTAAAATAGAACCGGTAATGTTCATAAGTGGCCCAAATACAGCAGGAGCTAAACCCATGGTGGCAATTTTACCAAGAGAATTGGCAATGCCAGAAGCTAAGCCGCCATTTTGCATGCCTACTTCAATCGCTATGGTACGAGCATCTCTTTCACTTAATTTTAACAAGC
Organism: Labilibaculum sp. DW002; assembly: GCF_029029525.1. NCBI lineage: Bacteria > Pseudomonadati > Bacteroidota > Bacteroidia > Marinilabiliales > Marinifilaceae > Paralabilibaculum > Paralabilibaculum antarcticum. The sequence continues at coordinate 54,736 of NZ_JAKJSC010000007.1, forward strand.
GAGCATACCAGTAACCAAGCGTATAACCTGATAGATTATGAATAAAAACAAGCAGTAATAAAAAACCGCCAATATCTAAAAGGTTATCTCTACCTTTCGAAACGATAATGGCTATTATTACCCCTATACCTACCATAGAAACAACAGGCATTACTTTATTTAATAATTTCGTTTTACTGCCAAGTAACTGGTTGAAAAGTAAGCCAGCACCAATTGGTAAAATAATCATTTTAACAATGGTCCACATCATGCTTAATACATCAATCTCAATAAATTCTCCGGCCAATAAATCCATTAGCAATGGTGTTACAAAAGGAGAAATTAAGGTTGCTATGGAGGTAATCGTTATGGATAAAGCTACGTTAGCTCTTGCTAAATAGGCTATTACATTTGAGGCAACTCCACTTGGCGAAGCACCTATTAATACGATTCCAGCAGCAATTTCTGGGGTAAAACCACTCGTTTTGGCCAGTAAAAAACCGATAATCGGCATAACGCCTAATTGGGCAGATACACCTACGAATACAGCTTTTGGAGATTTAATAACAGTGGCAAAATCTTTTACACTCATAGATATTCCCATTCCAAACATGATTATTTGAATGAGTGGTACAATAAGGTTTGTTAATTTATATCCCTTCACTTCTATAAAGTATTGTGGGTAATAAAAAGCCAATACAATACCTGCAAACAGCAAAGCAGTAAATACATAACCATTTAAGCTTTCGTAACCTTTACAGCCTACAGCAAGAAAACAAAATAAGGCCAACATGGGCATTCCTGCATGTTCTATGTTTCCGATACTAATTAAAACGATGCTGATAATAAATAATAGCAATGCTATACTTAGAGATATGGAGTGAATATTAAATTTTTTCATGACGAACGATCTATTAATTGAAATGGGAAAATGTCAGGTTGTATTACTGCCTGTTTTTTTCATTTATCACCAAATATAATAATTTTTCACCATCATAATATGTTAAGATGTTTGGTTTAAAAACAACCAATTTTCTATGTAAAATACTGACTTGGTTTTTTTTATTTAAAAAGGGAGTTGCCGCTCTATGTATCGCTGTAATAGGTGTTTATTGTAAATCAAGATTTGTAATAAGCTATGCGCAAATTAATCAACAAAGAAGCAAATCAGCAATAAAAAAAGATGTTGTTAGCTGATGTAATACTTGCGTAGCGAATCAACTTGAAAATATCAATGGAAGAAGTCTGCTAGTGTAAGCAAAGTCGGATTTCGGTATTTAATGAGTATGATGAAAATAGGCCAAGCGAGGAGCTTGGCCTGTGGGTTTTTAAATGAGCCAACATCTTTTTATAGAAATCAAGATCTAATTAAAACAATTGCTGTACCCATTCAGAAATTCCAAAATCGGTGTCTAAAAATATCAGCGTTATTCCTATTGAATCATACAACCCATGAATCAAAACTAATAGCAGTAAATTATTTCTGTTTTTATTAAAGAGTAAGGAAATAGTGAAAGACCATAAAAACACTGACACTACTCCTGAAAGTCCCTGATAGATGTGAGATATCCCAAAGTAGAGTGACGTAATAATTGCAGAGAGCAACCAAGCCTTATTGTTATTTCCTAATAACTCCGCTAATGCTTTCATATAATAGCCACGAAATAAGAATTCTTCTCCAAATGCTGCAAATACCCACATAATGACCATTAAAATAATATATCCCACTAAATTCCCTTTGATATCTTCCACAGATGATAAATCATAGTCACCGAGCCAGTTTTGAAGAAAAGGATCTATAAGAGTCATAAATACAAGAAAAAGGGGCAGTGTTATTAGTAAACTCTTTAATACAGTTTTCCCAGTAAGTTTTTGCCCTATTCCGAACCTTGCCCAATCAAATTTGCTTTCTTTTAAAATTAGGAAGGTAACTCCAAGACCAAAGAAAAAGACAAAGTTTCGATCAATAAACCCAAATATTGGAGCAATGAGCATTACTAAAACCACTGCATAGGGTTTGTTTAAATAATTGTATAATTTAGTTTTCATTTCTGTTGATTTTATTAATGATTTAAGAAATAGTACCGAACTCATTTTTAGATTTCTTGTTTATCTCCATCTGCAAACACACGATAATATTTATCGTTTTTAATGAGTAAACCTTCAGATTTTCCTTTTGGCCAATATTTTTGGTAGTCTTTTGGGTGCTTAACATCTATACCAATTACTTTTCCATTGTATTGTCTGTTCACTTTTGATTGTAAGGTATGTCCTACTACAATTGACTTTGCATTAAATTTATTAAGTCCAGCATCTACTTGTTTTTGTGTTAAATCATCTTTAAAATAACCACGATACCAACAAATTCCTTTTTTATTTGAAATCAATAATTCTGCCATCGTTTTTTTCACTTTTGGATAATACGCTCTATAATAATTACTTCTTACCAATTGATTTATTTCATCTAAACTAACATTGGAATTAGCTACATCTGGATGGATCCCTCCATGTGCAAAAAGGTTCCCGTTTATCTTTTCTATTGAGTTTTTACTTGATAACCATTTTCCGATAAATGACTTTTTATCATACAATTCAGATTGGGTTTTCTCTAAAATTCTTGATACAGCTAAGTATTTATCAGCAGCTGAATCAAAATTCCCTTGCATGTTTTTCAATTCGTGATTTCCTATAATAAAATGGACAATGCCGCCATGTTTTTCTGCATCTTGTTCCAGTTTATAAATAAACCAAAGTACTTGTGTTACAGACCAACCACGATCTACAAAGTCGCCAACCAATACCAAATGTCCTTTTTCAAAGATCCAATTGAGCTTGTTATCAATGACTTGATTTTGAATTAGAAAATCTCTAAAAGTTTTATAGCCACCTTCAATATCTGAAATTGCAAGTATGGGATTTCCGTCATTATAGCTTGCTTTTGGAACCTTGATATCTGAGTTAATTTTGAAATTGAAACTTGAAGAATCAATTTGGAAATAACTAGTGCTTGTAATATTAGATGCAATAGAATACTCTTTTGAATTCACATAAAAACCTTCCGTTTTAGTTCCTTTTATATAATTAACATTGATAACGCTGTCATTTTTATAGAAAACGTAAGGGCCATCATTATCGATGTTATATAGTAAAGGATGATCTGAATAATGTAAACTTGCTCCGTGATATAATCCAAAAGGAACAAGTACTGCTCCTAAGACGAATAGGCTTACAAACTGATGTTTTAGATATCTAAATATTCTTTTCTTCATTTTAATTTGAGTTTAAAATTTGTTTTGAGTAAATCTAATTTCAAACTTTTGGCAATTAAAATAATTGGGATAAACAGATACAGACGTGGGACACAAAAAATGTTTCTGTGTTTAAAGTGATTTTGTTCCACTTTTAACTAATTTGAACACTCTTAGTCGGTTGTTTGTCAACTTTTTTTGATGTGAAGTTTTATCAACTTATTTTCACTAAATGATATACAATTTAAATAGAAAAAAATGGATTCCGATTGTTGCAATTGCTATTGTAACGGCACTCATTCCAATACTAATAACTGCTTTTGAATTAATCACCACAGAAAAAGAATCAGTTGTATTTTTAGAAGGGTTTCCAACTTCAATTGTTGTACTTGTTCTATTGTACTATTTATTTTTAATGATCCTCGGAGCTTCTTGGTTTACAAAACAAATCATTTCATTAGTGAGAGTTAAAAATGAAAGGACAAAATCAGAATTGCTGCATTTAAAAAGTCAAGTGAACCCACATTTCTTTTTTAATACCTTAAACAACTTATATGGTTTGGTTGGAACTGATCCCCAAAAAGCACAAAAACTGATATTAAAGCTCTCAGACATGATGCGTTACAGTATTTACGAAGGAGAACGAGATTTAGTAAGCCTAAATGAAGAGGTTGATTATATAAAGAATTATATTGAACTACATAAAATGCGTTATCACAAAGAAATTGATGTGCAGTTGGAGGTTCAAATGGAAGGAGAATACAAAGTAATGCCATTGCTTTTTATTATTCTTTTAGAAAATGCATTTAAACACGGAATAGAGAATTTACATGAAGGTGCTTATGTTCATCTTAGCATGAAGGCAAATAACAATGAGGTGGTTTTTGAAATAGAAAATAATTTCGATGTTTTACAAACAAAAGGAGAACATGGAATTGGCTTGGAAAATTTAAAAAGGAGATTGGAATTGGTGTATCCTAAAAAACATATCTTAAGTCTTACAAAAAGAGGAAACGTATACAAAGCACAACTAATATTGCAGTTATGATTAAATATTTGATTATTGATGACGAATATATAGCCCATGAGATTGTAAAAGGCTATTGTGATTTATTGCCAAATATGCAGTTAATGAAGAATTGCTATAATGCCTTAGAAGCTATCGAATATTTGAATGAAAATACCGTTGATTTAATTTTTTTGGATTTAAATATGCCCAAACTAAAAGGCTTTGAATTTTTAAAAACATTAGCTTTAACTCCAAAAGTAATCGTAACAACTGCGTATAAAGAATATGCGGTTGAAGGTTATGAGCTTAATATTTCTGATTATTTATTAAAACCATTTTCTTTTGAACGTTTTTTAAAAGCGATTAATAAAACCGTGAGTTCTACTAGTAACTCAACACATACCACTTTAGAAAAAAAAGAGTCAGTTTCTGATAGTATTTTTCTTAGAAGTAGTAAAAAGTATGTTCAAGTAACTATTGACAATATTCAATATATTGAAGCTGCAGGAAATTACACAAAAGTGACTACCATTGATGAAGTGATCACTATTAGAGAAAAATTTTCAGATGCATTTGAATTATTTAACGATTTAGATTTTTTTCAAGTCCACAAATCGTTTGCAGTTTCAAAAAAACACATCAATAGTATTGAAGGGAATCAAATTTTTATTTCTGAACATATTATACCTATTGGGAAAACTTACAAAGCAAATATTATTCAATTATTGAGATAGTTTGTTTAACTCTAATAGTTGCTAACTTATAAATAAACGATCTGATGTTTATTTCGTTTATCATTATTAAAAAGTATATTTTTCGCCCAATAAAGGGCAGTCAGAAATTGCTTGCAAAATCGTTTTATGGTGTGTAATAGAGAAGATGAAAATAGACCAAGCAGAGAGCTTGGCCTATGGGTTTTAATAGTGAGTATTTGAATCCTATTGATTTTTGAAAGCCTTACAGATCATTTGTTATTCCTGAATTTTATGAAGCAGTATTGCAGGATGTATGCTATTTAGTCTGTTTTATTTGATTTTGTACAATAGCTGGTACTAGTTTTTCACTGGCTCTTTGCTTTTTTACTTTGGCTTTTGGTTTTAGTCCAAACAGAAATCGAGTAAAGTTATTTGTCTTTATTAGTTGATACAAAATTACCGAAGCAGGAATGGCAGTCAAAGCGATCATTAAAAACTTAGTGTACGGACTTATTTCCAATCCTACGATGTAATATCCAAATACGATAATTAGTGTTTGGTGAAGAACATAGATAGGCAGAATGCTAATGTTAGCAGGAATTAGTACCGAGTGATTGAAATTCATTTTTCTTGCAAACAGAGCTAGGAAAAACATTATCCAACTGATCGCAATGATCATCGCATTTATGCTAGTTGTAACATGAAGCCATGAATAGCTAGGGTTTAAGTAGGCCTGAACAAATTGTTCGCCAGTTGAACCAAGATAAATAAACAGAGCCGAGCTAAGAATACCAACATTAAGGAAGAGTACCATTTTGCTTTTAATGATATCAAGAAATTCTTTGTCTGCCATAAAAATGAATCCATAAATAAATGGCCATATGTAGACAAAAAAGTCTGCCCAGTCGGTATATTCTTGAAATACTGGTTTTAGAATAAGTCTGCAAACAATCATGGGAAGCACAAGTATAAATACACCAAAATTGTTCGACATGATTTTCTTGAGACCTGTAAAGTTAATCTGTCCTTTTTGAATCTTCTTGAAAATGGGAAGCGAGATTAGTGTCATTACAAACAGAAAAGGTAAATACCACAAGTGTGTGCCTAAATGCCCGAACCAAAGAAGTACACTTGCACCCATATTACTACCAAGCTGTTGGGCAGGGTAGAGCAATAAGAAATCGAAATAGGCTCCTTGAAAATCTCGAAACATGATCCATTCGTAGAATCGTTGAGGGGGAATAATAAGTAAGATTCCAAAAAGAAAAGGTACGATCAATCGCTTAATTCGATCAATAACAAATTTTCCTTTACGAGATCTCATTGCAAGCCATGTGCCAGCTCCCGAAACAAGGAATATTAGAAACATTCGCCATCCGTGGGTAAACATGGTGAGCATATCAAAGAAGGCAATTTGTTCTTCGTTTTTAATGTGCCAAGGGAAATGATCAAAGGGTCTCCAAGAGTGAAATAGAAATAACAATCCGAATGCAAATACTCTTAGCCAGTCTAAATAATATAGTCGTTTGTTGCTGTGCATAACTGCCAATTTTTAGTTTGTAATAATTTATAGTACAAACCTATCGGATAATTATTTCTTACGCGACCTTCCCTATAAATGTGAACTCATCCGTAGGATATTGGACCTGTCCCTATGAATCTGCACTTCGGTGTTTTAAGCTAGGAGGATTGATTTTTAAGGTATTGTGATGGGGTAAGCCCAGTTGCTTTTTTAAAGCTACTGTTGAAGCTACTTTTTGAATTAAAACCGCTATCATAAGCGATACCCAACAAAGTCATGTTCTTATTGGAAGCATCCAGCATTTTTTCTTTGACCAATTCGATACGATAAGCATTTACAAAATCGAAGAAGTTTTTGTTGAGGTTTTCATTGATCACCTGAGACAAGTGATTGGGAGAAATATCCAGGTAATCGGCGACCTCTTTTAGCGATAACTTTCCATTGGAATAAGGTTGTTCTGTCTTCATGTAATTCTGTAATCGATGCAAGTGACTTAGCGAATCTTCTTTCGATAAGCCTGATTTTAGGTATTGTTTTTTTTCCTCCTTCGACTCTGTGCTGTTTTTGAATTGGTCTGGGGCTTGCCTACTTACAGTAGCTGGCGAAAAAATAATTTGTTGTTTGATGCCATAATAGCCATGCAGAAAAACAGTAATTGTAACTACAAGATGAATAATGTTGTCGCCTAAGCGGAAGTCAATAAACTGATTAAAATTTGACAGGATATTAATGATAATAACTGTGCTCCAAATCACAGTCATCATTATCACAATATATTTCAACCATTTTAGGTCAATGTTTTCAGTATACGAGAAATACTTGCCGATTTGTAAGGAATGTTTTTTCAGAACAAAAAGGCCTGCAATCATATAAATCATTCCCCAAAAAACTCTAAACAAACCCATGATAAAGAATATTGGCTTTTGAGAATCTTCAATGATATTCTTGTCTTCAATAATGGAACCTTCGCTGTTTACAGTAAATTGCAGAAAAACTGCAGCCGTAAAAAAGAGATAGGGAAGGGCATGAAGAAGATGAAGTGGATTAAATTTTTGTGAGCTATTGGTGTAGCTCAGTATGTATAAATAAACCAGAGGGCCGATGAGTATGCCAATGGCAGTGTATAAGCCAAGGAAAAAAGGATAATCAGTATCGATGCCCATAACCTCTAGGGAGTATCCAAGAAGAATAAACCCCATCAAGATCATCAACATCATTAGGACATAATCACCCCTTGATTTATTCTTTTTGTTGATGACCAAAAATGTTAAAAAGAAGGCTTGTACAGCTCCTACAATAAATACGAATTCCATAAAAAATGTTTTAGCAGTAAAGGCATCCCAAACAAATGCTCCTCTAATGGTTGGCATATGAAAGTAGCAAATTTATGTCTGATTTTTCAAGTTAAAACAAAAATAGCAGAAAAGAACACGGCTTGCTTATCTTCCCACTCATTAAAGAGGAGGGGTGGAGTGAGATGTTAATCTAGATCAAATGTACTTCTATTGATATTTAAACAAAACACTCAAACCTTCGATTATGATGCTGATAAAAAGGGCAGTACTTAATTTAAGTACTGCCCTTTTTGTGATTATTTTACTAGTATATCCAGTGATTATTGTAAGGTGAAATCTCCTGAAGCGATTTCTACTTTGTAAGTTCGTTCGCCTTTAACTCCATCTTTTTTAGTATAATTTATTTTGCAATTTATATATCCATCTTCTGTCTGATTAAATTTTGCGTCGTCTATTCTGGTATCTTCTGGTAAGTCAGCAAGTGGATTTTCACTTTCCCAAATTATTTCATCATTTTTAAGATTTCTACGGATGAATTTATTTTCAAATCGAATACTTTCCTGAATATTAATGGAAGTATAATAACCACTGTCAGCAAATTTATTTACTTCAAATTGCTCAAGTCCATCCATCGTATAACAATTCCATTTATGCTGATGGTTAAAATCGGAATTGGATAAAACTAAAAAGCTATTCTCAAACCAAGGAATGATTTTACTAAAGAAATAATCTGTTTTTGGCTGAGTAAAACTCTTTATTCTTTTGTTGGCTTGATCCGAAATAAAATATAAATCACACGATATACCTAGTTTCTCCCCTGGTGCAGTGTATCCCCATCCCCAAAGGAGAAATGCATAATCATTCTCAAATTCATGAATTTTTCGGATAGAAAAATCGGTGATATTATAGATTGAGCTTTCACCATAGCCTTCATTTATATTTACAATTGTGTCTAATGTAAATTCGTCGTTTGAAAAAATACTTGTCTTATTTGTTCTACTAAATCCCTTAATGATAAGCTTGTCTTTTATGCGCCCATTAAAATAAATTGTATTGGTATCACTTCCTATTTGAACCGATTCGTATTTTACATTTGTGTTAAATAAATTGTATTTCGCCAATATTTCTTCAAATTCATTACTAGGTTGTACATTTTCTTCAATCTCAGAGTCACCATCTGAACAAGAAATCATGGCAATAATAATTGCTAATCCTAAAAAGAGTTTGTTAATTTTCATGCTTTAGTATGTTTGTTTACAGTTTGATTATAATTTCGAAAAAATAATCAATAAGGAATATTTATTATGATTTCAAATTTATTTTTTTCGGAATGCTAAATGTACCAAAACAATAATTCATAATCTATATTAAATAGTAATTAAAAATCATTCTTTATTTTTTAATTAAAGCTTGATGATATGGCATATGATGATGTTACATAAAAACCTATTACTAATCGTTTCCTGATTTTGTAATTGTTTACTGGCTACTGTTTTATTTAACCACAAAGGACACAAAGTTTTTCGCAAAGTAGCGCGAAGGAAAAAGGATCTCTGTGTAACTCGGTGTACTCGGCGGTAGAATGTTATTGATTTTTCAATACACCCCTCTATCTGTCGATATCTCCCCTGAGCAGGGGAGAACATTTTTAATAGACAGATTTTGTAATTGTTTACTGTTCACTGTTCACTGAAAATTGTTCAAGCGCCTGATATACTTCTTCTGCATTACTCGTACTCATTAATTCATTTCGAAGTGCCGATGCACCTTTAAATTCGTTCGTGTAGATTTTGAAAAACCTTCGCAGAATCGCAAAATTCTTATCTCTTCCCCAAGTGGCCTCAAATACGCGAGTGTGCTCCTTTAAAAGAGCTAGCTTTTCTTCTGTGCTAATAGTTTCCTTATCGGGATTGAAAAACCAAGGGTTCTTGAAAATGCCTCGTCCGATCATTACGCCATCCAAACCATGTTGCGCAATTTTTTGCAATCCATCGGCATAGCTTTCTACATCGCCGTTGCCAATAATTTTGATTTGAGGTGCTAATTCGTTTCTTAGTTGTGCTCCTTTGGCAATCTCATTCCAATCAGCCAATCCATCAGACATTTGCTTTTGTATGCGACCGTGAATGGTTAAAGCATCAATGGGCATTCCCAACAGGTGTGAAATCCACGATTCGGTAACCACCTCTTTAAAACCAATGCGGGTTTTTACGCTTAGTGGTAAATTGGTCGCTTCTTTGGTTGCCAGTATAATTTCTTTGGCCAATTCGGGCTGTGCGATTAGGGCAGAGCAGCAACCGTTCTTTACCACATTTTTCACCGGGCATCCCATGTTGATATCGATACCATCAAAATCGGTTTCCTGGGCAATGTATTGGGCAGTTTTGTAATATTTCTCCGGATCTTTACCCCATATCTGGGCAATCAGCTTCACATTTTTTTGTTTCAGCAGTTCTTTTTCGGAATCATTTATTCTCAAGCGGTGCTTCACCTTTTCGTGACCAACTGGGTGCGTCATTCCTTCAACCGAAGTAAATTCGGAAAACAGGAGGTTCAGCTTGCCATCTTGCATTGTTTTCAATACGATTTCTCGGAAAGAGGTATCGGTTACATCTTCCATTGGAGCCAGCGAAAAGTTCGGGCCTTTTATGTTGTGCCAAAAATTCATTCTTTATCAGTTATCAGTTATCAGTTATCAGTATTCAGAGAACAGTGTTCGGAGCTGTCAGTGATTTTGTATTAACACCACTTTGTACTTACACTCCCGAAAGCTTTCGCAGATCTCTTCGAAAAGGAAAAATGTATTCTCAATTTAATCTTCTCTTTTTTAGGGAAAGGGGTGCTCTTTTTTTCAGTTGTTATTAATGATCTATTAGTATCTTTTAAGATAGGGGTGATTTATAATTCATCATTAATAATTATTCATTTTTTTAAAAGCTTTGGCCTAATTCTTTGTCGGTAAATCTGGCTTTTGCTGTATTTGTCGTGAAATTTCGATCGCAAAAGTACTCTTTCTTCCATTGGTAATTGAATAATATCGGTGCATTCATCGGTGCAACAGCCTTGGTAATGTTCTTTGCACTCATCGCACTGAATAAATAGCAAGTGGCAATCATCGTTAGCGCAATTGGTATGCGTATCGCAAGCTTTACCACATTGGTGACATTTGGAAATGATTTCGTTGTTGATGCTTTCGCCAAGGCGTTCGTCGAAAACGAAGTTTTTACCACGAAATTTAGATTCGATACCCAATTGTTTTATTTCCTGAGCATAAGCAATAATGCCACCATGCAATTGGTTCACATCTTCGAAACCATGATGCTTTAAATAGGCACTGGCTTTTTCACAACGAATACCACCAGTACAATACAATAGGAATTTTTTGTCTTTGTCTTCACCAAAATCATTCACTACCATTTCAATTTCTTCACGAAAAGTATCTACATCTGGGCAAATGGCATTTTCGAAATGGCCAACTTCACTTTCGTAATGATTGCGCATATCAATAACAATGGTATCTTCTTTACCAATTTCATTGTGAAACTCAATAGGAGAAAGGTGATTACCTACCTTGGTGGTATCAAAGGTATTGTCGTCTAAGCCATCTGCAACAATCTTTGGTCTTACCTTAATGATCAGTTTGAAAAAGGATTTTCCATCATCTTCTATGGCCCATTTTATTGGCATGTTGGCCAGTTCTTTGCGATTGTTTAAGTCGGTAAAAAAGGCATCTGTATTGTGTTCTGGAATGCTCATTTGTGCATTAATTCCTTCTTTGGCAATGTATATTCGACCTTTGCAATTCAACTGAAACCACTTCTCGAACAATTCGTCGCGATAGGTGTTTGGCTCGTCGAAATTCACATATCTGTAGAAAGAAAAAGTTTTTCTTTGAAAATCTTCACTTTCTAACTGTTTTATTAGCTCTTCCTTGCTATATTTATTACGAAGTTGCATTTTTGCTATTCTAATTTAGAATTAATAAACATTGCAAAAGTAATGGTTTTTTACGTTCAAACAAGTAACCACAAGTTACTTGTGGCGTAATTAAGACTAATTCATCTTTAATAGGTGAATTTGCACAATTTATAATCACACTTTATGGAAAAACAATTTCTGATTGTTGGACAAGGAATAGCGGGTTCTTTGCTTGCGTACGAGATGTACAAGGCTGGAATGAATTTCACGATAATCTCAAATCCTGAGATCAAAAAAGCTTCTGATGTAGCTGCAGGAATGTACAATCCTATGGTATTTAAGCGACTTACCAAGAGTTGGATGGTTGATCAGATTTTGCCGGTAATGACAAACTCGTACCAAAAGCTGGAAGAGGAATTAGGGGAGCAGTTTCTTTTCCCAATGGATATTATTAAGCCGCTTGTCGAAGATGAAGGTAAGATGTGGGAGAAACGTATTTTCGATGGTGATTTTTCGGAGTATATGGAAGAAAAGAATGAGAGAGGCTTATTTAGTGGTCTGAAAAATTTCAGCGTATTTGGTAAGGTGACCAAGTCGGGACACGTTAATTTGGCAAGACTACTGAGCAAATTAAGAGATTTTTTTAAGGATAAAGGCTTGTTGATTGAATCAAATTTTGAATACAAAGATTTGGGTTTTATCAATGGAAATATAACCTGGCAAGGAATTACAGCCCGAACGATTGTTTTTTGTGAAGGATATCATGCAGCTAAAAACCCATACTTTAAGAACATTGCTTTTAAGCCAACAAAAGGCGAGTTGTTAGAGATTGAATGTGAGGGCTTACCCGAAAATAACATCATCAATAAAAATTTATTTGTGTTGCCAGTTGGGAACCATCGCTTTAAAGTTGGTGCTACTTACGATTGGAAAGATCAAAACGAAGAGGTGACTGCAGAGGCTAAAACCGATTTGTTATCTCGTTTGGATAAAATAATTGACATTCCTTATACAGTTCATAATCATTGGGCAGGTGTTCGACCAACGATTAGTGATCGTCGTCCTGTGTTGGGTGTACATCCACAACATAGTGGTATTGCTATATTTAATGGATTGGGCACTAAAGGAGTGATGTTGGCACCTTATTTTGCAAGGGAAATGGTTCAGTTCTTATTGTTTAAGAGCTATCCATTAGACAAGGAGGTTGATATACGCAGATTTTATTAGAAAGAAAAAACCTCTATTAAGATGTAATAACACTTTAATAGAGGTTTTATTAGTATCAATTCTTTTTTATTATTCTACATCTTCTTCTTTTAATATGGCTTTTTCTACTTTTTCTTCGAAAGCTTTTACGCCTTTTTCTGCTTTTTTAATTCTTTCTAATTTTTCTTGATAAAGCGCATCAGTTGTTTTGCCTTCTTTCTTTTCTTTTTCTAATCTTTCCCTTGCGTTCTTTATTTTTTCTTTTGCCGCTTTTATTTTATCATCCGACCTGCTAACCGTTTCGTCTAATTCTTTACGGCGCTTTTCGCGGTACATTTTTGCTTGTTCGGCTCTTTTTTGCCCAAATTCTTTGCCTTTTAGCTCTTTGTCTTTTCCATAAGCATGCCCTTTTGCTTTCATGTCAGATTTCATGGAATCTCTTTTCTCCATCATTTCTGCTTTTTTGGATTCCATTGAATCCTTGGCATCTTTGTATTTTTCCTCATGTCTTTTTTTGTGGGCTTTCATGCTGTCTTGGTGCATTTTACCTCTTTCTTTTAGCTTATCCTTTTTGCCTTTTAGTTGCTTTTGGATCGAATCCTTTTGAGCTTTTTGCGCATTTTCAATTTTTTGTTTTCCCTTTTTATCCAGGCCTTTCTGGGCTAATAGGGTTTGTGTAGTGCAGAGCATGATGCACAGGGATAACAAACTTATCATTATTTTTTTCATAGCTGTTTTTTTTGATTATAATTCCTCTAACAATTGATCAACCTCTTTGCTTGCTTTTTCAAGTTCTTCTTTGGTTTTTTCCAATTCGGTTGCAAGTGAATCAACAACGTTTGTCTCAACTTCTTGAGCTTCCATTTCTGTCTTTACTTCTACTTTATCGGCTTTAGGCTTTTTATCGGCACATGCCACAAATAAGAAAGAGAAGAGTACGACAACTAAACTTAATTTTTTCATAATGTATAAGGAGTTAGTTACATAAAAAAAAATGTGTGCATAGAAGGGATAGAGCAAAAATAAAATGGTAAAATCCCTTTTGTTCATCAATGAGCACTATTTTTTAAATCATACTTAATTTAAGAATATTATTTGTGACGAGCACTATAAATTATGCTTGGGAGAAAATGGTGGTGTTTTGGTGCTTATTGTTTAGTGGAATCTTGTAAAATTGATATTTCAGGTATTTTTCAACTTTGCTTATGATGTCATTTTAAGTGCATCGATATTATTGATTGGAATTCATACTTTTCGTAAATTGAACTAAGCCTCTTATTCATAGAATACAATTGCATTCTTATTCGTCAAAATCTCAATGCTGAGCTTTTGAAAGATGATTTCACTTCTAAAAAATGCATACCATGAATTTCCTTTTAATTTTTAGTTTAGCTTTTTTGATGTTCCTTCTTAGCGGAATACGAATTATTTTTGAATACAAACGTGCACTAAAATTCCGATTTGGAAAATATATTTCAACACTTAAACCTGGATTTAGATGGGTTATTCCTTTGGTAGAGACTATTCAGATTGTTGATATTCGTGTGATTACTATTAATATCGATTCTCAGGAAGTGATGACAGAAGATAATGTTCCTTGTAGCATAGACGGCGTTGTCTTTTTTAAGATTGAAGATCCTGAAAAAGCCGTACTGGAAGTTGAAGAATACAAGTTTGCGATTATGCAACTGGCTCAGGCTGCCTTGAGAGATGTTTGTGGTAAGGTGGAGTTGGACACCATATTATCGAAGCGCGAAGAGATGGGTAAAAACATCAAACATATTGTTGAAAAAGAAACTCAGGAATGGGGTATCGTTATTATCGATGTGAAGATTAAGGACATTCAACTACCTGAGAACATGAGACGCATGATGGCCAATCAAGCTGAAGCCGAACGTTCTAGAAGAGCCCGAGTTATTCTCGCTCTTGCTGAGCAGGAAGCTGCAGAGAATCTTTTGAAAGCTGGTAAACTGATTGATGAATCTCCATCGGCCATTAAGTTGAGACTTTATCAAACATTAGCCAATATAGCGGCAGAAAAGAACTCTACTATTCTTTTCCCATTCCCCGAAGAAGTTTTGCCTAGACCAGAAAAGAAAGAGTAGGGAAAGATCTATAAACAAAAAAGGAAAACTCATACAAGAGCTTTCCTTTTTGTTTACTGTTCTGCTGAGTTATTTACTCTACGGTATAAGTCACTTTATCAACTTGAGTTAATCTAAAATATCCGAAGGCGTAATTGTCGGGATTAGCTTCGTTAATGCAATTCCCTTTTATTGCTACGGGAATAGTGCTGAATATATCTCCAGCTTGGGTTTGTTCAATCAAAATGCGAATGTAATTGTAGTAGGCTTCTGAAATTCCATAAAGATTAATATGGACCACATCTCCTGTTTCGAATTCTTCTTCGCCAGTGTCCTCATCATCTAATTTTTCGATGAAGAACTTCATTTCGTTACCATCCACAAACTCATCATCAACATCAAAAAGTTCGGGCAATAAATCGCCTTCTTCCTGAAATTTAATTAGGTAATAGTTTTCCTCATCGGCTGGATCTGGAACGTACATGTTTAGTTCAATTACCTCATCGTCAAAGCCATCTTCAGTTGACTGTTCAATGCGATCTATTTCGGTCACAGACATGAGGGTTTCAACTGCTGTATAGTTTTCTCCATTGTGTTCAATATTTAGCGTATAGCTGTGATTTAGTAAAGGAATAAAATCTGTACAAAGGTATTCTCCGTTTTGCTGATCCACGAAAGTGAATTCCTGATTGCTGTTATTGTCGGTAACACTTACGCTTGCATTGCTAACACCATTGCTTTTGTTTTCGGCGAAATAAGGTGTAGAAGAACTTAGTTTAATAATTTGTGTATTGCCATTGGTTCCTTTTTCCCAATCGATAGATGCCTCAACAACTAATCTTGCTTCGGCAACGGGCACGTCGACGTCGATTACTTCGGTGCAAGCAGCGAATAGTAATGCGATTCCGATAAATATATAGATAGAATATTTGTGCATGATCTTAAAATTTAAAGTTGTAAGTAACTGATGGTACAATTCCGAAAATAGCTGTTCGAGTAGCTTCGTTTGCACCTGATTCTAAGTTTTGACCGAATGAAATTGCTGCGGCATTTTGTCGGTTATACAAATTGTATATTCCAAAGACCCATTCGCCTTTTAATCTGTTGTTTGGCTTCCTGTTCGGCTTGTAACTTACCGCTACATCTAAGCGATGATAGGATGGTAAACGATCTGCATTTCGGTCGGAGTAACTTGCGATCGATAATCCTTCGTATTGATATTGACCATTAGGATAGGTAACAGGTCGCCCTGTCTGAAAAACCAGATTTGAACTCACCGTCCATTTTTCATTTAGTTTGTAAGATCCTGTTAAAGAAATGTCGTGCGTGCGATCGTGAGAAGATTTGTACCACTCACCATTGTTGATCCCTAATCCGCCAGCTTTACCACCAGGTGTTTTTTGTTCCGCTCTTGAAAGAGTGTATGCCAACCAACCTGTAAAACGGCCTTCATTTTTACGTAACATTAGCTCCAAACCATAAGCTCTTGCTTCTCCATTTAGAATTTCTGCTTCAATTTGCTCTGTTCCGATCAAATCCGATCCATCAATGTAATCGATGCGATTGTCGGTGGTTTTATAGTAAGCTTCCAATTCTAAAGAATAAATACTGTTTTTAAAGTCTTTAAAATAACCAAGAGAATATTGATCGGAAAGCTGTGGTTTAATGTACTGGCCACTTGGAGTCCAAACATCTAATGGCGTAACCGATGTGGTATTCGAAAGCAAATGGATGTACTGTGCAGCTCTTGTATAAGCAGCTTTTACCGATGAGGATTCATTCATTTGGTAGGATAGGGCCAAGCGTGGTTCTAAGTTATTAAAATCAGCTATGCGGTCGTTTTTCTTATATTCTGTTTCGCTAATTTCAGTTCCTCTTTCGTAAATGCCCAATGTTGAGTTGTAAACAACAGGTAGGTTATTTGCATAATTGGTCATGGATTGGCCGCCAAATCGCATGAAATTGCTGTATCTCACTCCGTATTGAAGACTAAGTTTGTCGCTTAATTTGTGTTCGGCATTTATGTACAAAGCACTTTCTAAAGCTCTCTTTTGTTCCAACTGCAAGTAGTTGATGGATGAGGTCTCGGAAGTTGGGCTAATTTCTCCCGGATTGAATTTATAGCCAATTGTACTCAGTCCAAAATCTAATTTTAGTTTGCTACTCGCATAATACTTAAAATCATATTTTAAATTGTAATTGTGAATTTCTGAAATCCAATCGAAATCCATAAAATCCAATACCAATTCATAGTCGTATTTGCTGTAAATTAAGGATAAGTTTGAGAATAACTTGTCGTTAAAGATGTGGTTCCATCTCAAGTTTCCCGATAAATTACCATAATTGCTTTCGAATGCACCATTAATGCTAAAATTGTCTCGTCCGAAATATCCCGAAAGGAAAATTTTGTTCTTTTTGTTGATTTCGTAATGACTTTTTAGGTTTAAATCATAAAAAGAGGCGCTGTTGTCATTGTCTGCAAGCTTTAAGAAAAGATGTGCATACGAGCTTCTTCCAGCCATAAGAAAAGAGCCCTTTTTATTGAACATTGGACCTTCGACAGCCAGTCGACTCGAGATGAGCCCAATTCCACCTGTCATGCTAAAGTTTTTACTGTTACCATCTTTCTGGCGAATGTCCAATACCGATGATACTCTTCCACCAAAGCGAGCTGGAATGCCTCCCTTGTATAATTTCACGTCTTTTATTGCATCAGCATTAAAAACTGAAAAGAATCCCAGTAGGTGAGAGGAGTTGTAAATAATTGCTTCGTCGAGCAAAACCAAATTCTGATCTACAGAACCTCCACGGACATGAAAACCACCTGAAGCTTCTCCATTGTTTGTAACGCCAGGAAGTATTTGTATTGCTTTTAGTACATCTGTTTCGCCTAGAACTACCGGCATCTGTTTTATTGTACTGGCCTTAAGTTTAGAAACACTCATTTGGGGTAAGCTAATGTTTGCCTTTTCACTTTCTTCGCCAGTAACAATAATTTCACTCAATTGAGTTGTACTTTCGTTGATTTCAAAATCTACCTTCTGATCTTTTTCAAGTATGATTTCTTTTGAGGATTCTTGATATCCAAGATACGATACACTAAGTGTGTAATTTCCTTTTGGAACTGTTAGAGAGTAAAATCCATATTCGTTACTCATTACACCAATACTTGTTCCTTTAAAATAAACAGATGCTCCTAGTAGGGTTTCTCCATTTTTTACATCTTTTACGGTTCCGCTAACAGTATAATTCTCTTGAGCATAAACCGAAGAGACAAATAGTGTTAGTGCTAGAACTACGCTAGTAATAATCTTTCTCATTTTCTTGTACATCATTTACCAATTTCTACTTAATTTGTTTTTATTGGTCTTCTTTTGTTGATCATCACTATTTGGTAGATAGTGGGTTTTGTGTAAAACTTATAGTATGACAATTGTAAATCCTTTTACACGTATCGTGTTTTTAATTTTTTCGTCATAATTATTCTTTTTACTTTTTCCTGATCTTTTAATTGTTGTAAATCGTTTACTCTTTTTGCCTTATAATACAACTGATATTTTTTGAAAAGTGGTAAGTTCAAATTTCAAATTTCAAATTTCAAATTGAGCTTTTTATAAATCATTTTGAATAAAGTTTGACAAACATCTGGAAATTAATATTTGGAAAAGACTCTCCTTATAAGTACGTACAAATTTAAGGTGCGTGCTTATAGGCAAGCCTAGTTAATTAACTATACTGCAGTCTTTTGTTCTCTAAAGAATTCTGATGGTGTTTTTTGTGTATAGGCCTTGAAATGTTTGTTGAAAGTCGACTTTGAGTTGAATCCGCAGTCTTGCGCCAAAGACATTAAGGTGAATTTTTCATTTTTTTGTTGAGAAGCCAATCGAATAAATTCTTTAATTCGAAGCGAATTGATGTAATTATAAAAGTTCTTTTCTTCTTTTTCGTTAATGACTTGAGATAGGTGATTGGGGTGAACGTTTAGTTGTTTTGCCAATTCACTTAAGGTGAGATTCTCTTGTTTGTAAAGATTTTTATTTGGCATTAGTTCGTTTAGTTTACTATAGATTTCTTCTGCCATTTCTTTATTCACACCAGATTTAGCATATCTTTTTTTCTCTGGTGAATTTAATTCTGTCTTTTGCTCTTTTTCAATCGGATTTTTGTTTTCATTATCTGAATTTGATGAAGGGGAAGTGGTGAAAATATTCATTTGATTGATTCCAAAAAAACCGATAAACAGCACAAAGACAACTATACAGGAGAAAATAATTTGCTCATCGAAAAACAATGCGACAACCCATATCAAACCTAAGCCGATAGAAAGGTAACGGAGCCATTGCAATTCTTTCTTATCGGTATTTGAAAATGTAGTTTGTATGTTTTTTTGGTGCTTTCTAATTAAAAGAAGTGTCCAAACGGTATAAGCAATTCCACTAATAATCATCGATACTTGATGAATTAATAAATACCATTCATAACCAATTCCTTCATTTCTAAATATGTAGATTTTTTCTTCTCCTGTAAGAGAGAAAAATGGAATTAGAAGTAAAATTAGTATGCAGAACGGTATTAGGTGCGGCAAGCTAATTTTTGAGGTGATTTTTTTTCCAGTCGCTTCTAAGACATAAAAATAAAGCAAAACACCATGTAAAATTGGGAGAGGCATTAAAATGCCCAACATATGTGGAATCTCAAAGGTTTTGCCTGTGATGTGATGATAAAATAGAGCTTGGTGTATAGCCATTAACAAGAGCCAGATTGCTAAAACTTTATCTGCTTTTGATTTGTTCTTTTTTATCAATAAAAGGAACTCAAGAAAAAAAGCAATACAAATACCAATTATAAAAAACATGTAGGATGGATTAGAGTCGGTTAAATTTGACTCGAATTTAAGCTTTTATTACTTTATTATAATGGTTTAAATGTCATTTAAAAGTGAATAATTCATAAAGAATGTGAAATTATTTAGGGCAATAATCGTCTGGTAAAGTATTCGCAGGAGAATTGTTTCCCATCGCTCCTTTTACTTCAAAAACTAAATGTGGAGATGTTCCATTAGAACGAACTTCAAATTCTTGACCAAGTGAAATGAATTGTGATGTATGATAACGATAACCATTAAATTCATAGTTTAAATTAATTGGCATGTCATCGAAGTCTTCGTAATATACAACTGATATTTTATCAGCGTTAAACTTAAATTTTTTGGAATCTTTTTGCGCCAATGTTAAAACGAACGGATATCGAATTGAATCTTCCTTTACTTTAATTGAAAAGCCATTTTCTTTTAATTTACCATTATATAAAGAAGTAAGGAAATGTCTTAGCGAACCATGATAATGTTCGCGCCTATTATCTTCTATTTTTGTAAGGGTTTCAGAGTTAAATTGTCCAGTTTTTGTGTAATAATGATAAGCTTTAAGTTTAAAAACACCATGTCCATTTGAGTTTAATTCAAGTTTCTTTCCTGATCTAAATTCTTTTTTACATACATGAAAGTCTTGAATAAGTATTTTCACATTGTAGCCTAATTGATTGTTTCTTACAATAAGAGGGGAATTGCAATAAGCGTGAAAATCATGTTCATCACGCTTAAACTTTAATACTGAATCATTTAATATTTGAATTTGTCGTTTGGTGGTATTCCAGAGAAAATATTCATTAAACATTCGTAGATTTCTCTTTCTCATATCTTTTCCTTTTACCCTAACTTCATCAATGCCATGATTTACTTTACTTAGTTTGATTGGGAAAGTGCAAGATTTTGTAACAGGTATAACTACAGATTTGTAACTAACATGCATTACTACTAAATGACAAGGTAGAAAAGGAGTTTTAAGAGAAAATTCTCCATTCTCATTTGTAGTTGTTCCAACTGTAGCGCCAGAGATAAATAGTTCTACATTTTTAATTGGTTCATTGTTTTCAATATCAACAACTCGACCTGTTAGTAATTGTTTGTCATTATTAGCAAAAACCGATTGTAGAGATGCATATAAAATGATTAGGCTTAATAGTTTGATTTTATTCATTGACCTAAAATTAAATCATTAGTGAATATTATGTACTAATCTACAAAACAATAAGATGGAAGCAAAACATTCATTTTATATTTTTTGTGCTAGATTATTCTTTATCAAAATTAAGAAATGAATTTGCAATGTTTTATGACGAAAATGTATGGAAAATGATTCTCGATAGAGTTAAGTTATCATGTTAGTTTTTTACTACAAGGATAATTATTGGCTTGCCTAAAAATTCGAATTCATAGAAATAAAGCTTATTTTCACAAGCTGTAAGACAATTTACGATCAAAATCAATTAAGAGTAAAGAATATGATGGACCCGAGAATAGAGAATTTAAATGTGAGTGTGGAGCAGTCGATTATAACCCCTTCGCAATTAAAAGATTTATATCCCCTTTCTGAAAAGCACATAGAAACTGTATATAATGGACAGGCTACAATAAAAAACATATTAAATGGTAGCGACAAGCGAATACTTGCAGTGGTTGGGCCTTGTTCAATTCATGATGTGAAGTCGGCTAAAGAGTATGCGCAGAAATTGAAAGTATTAGCTGATGAATTAAAGGATGATTTGTTTATTGTTATGCGTGTCTATTTCGAAAAGCCAAGGACAACTGTAGGTTGGAAAGGAATGATTAATGATCCATACATGGATAACTCTTGCAAAATTCAAGATGGTTTAAAACAAGCTCGTGAACTTTTGGTATACATTGCTGAATTGGGTTTGCCAGCAGCGGGAGAGGCCTTAGATATTGTAACACCTCAGTACATACAAGATTTGTTTTCTTGGACAGCTATTGGAGCTCGTACTACTGAATCGCAAAGTCATCGTAACATGTCAAGTGGATTGTCATCGGTAGTTGGCTTTAAAAATGGTACCGATGGTAATATCGATATTGCCTTAAATGCAATGCAAGCAGTAGCAGCTCCACATAATTTTGTAAGTATTAATCCTGAAGGTAAGGTCGCTGTTGTGCGCACTTTAGGGAATCCAAATACACATGTAATACTTCGAGGTGGTAAAGAACCTAATTTTGATAGAAAGCATGTTGCAGAGGTAGAAGAGAAGTTAGCGAAGCAGGGAATAGAACATGGAATAATGGTTGATTGCAGTCATGCCAATTGTGGAAAAGAAGCAGCGAAACAAGAAATTGTATTGAAAAGCTTGGCGGAACAAATTAGCAATGGCAACAAATCGATTATCGGATTTATGATCGAGAGTCATTTAAATTTTGGAAAGCAAAGTATTCCAGAAGACAAATCGGAACTGAAATATGGTGTTTCGGTAACCGATGAATGCCTTGATATTGAGTCAACAGAACGAATCTTGCGAGAGTTTTGCGAGAAAGTTGGAAAGTAAAACTTAACTATAGCGTACAATATTTGTGTGACAAAAGAATCCCGATCTACGTAAGTAAATCGGGATTTATATTTTACTAGAATATTCTTGTGTTCCTTTGGTTATCTATGAAATATTGGGTTGTTATTATCTAATTGAAAGTTGCTAATAATTTTCTCTTTCACTTTTTCAATATTATCAAGCTCCTCATTTTTGATACGAATAACCTGAATTCTTTGGCTTCTTAGGATCTCATCACGTTTGCCATCTTTATTTTTTGTGAAATCATGAATTTTACCATCCAATTCAAGAGCTAGTTTTTCCGCATCGCAATAAAAATCAGGAATGAAAAAGAAATATTCATCATTGTATGATTCATAAACAATAACATGTTGTCGAATAAATTTTCGGCCAAGTAATTGTCTCTTACGGATATGTTTCCATAACAACTCTTCCGATTTCGTGGTGTTTGCTCTTAGTTTATTCTTGATTTCTTTTAGTTCTTGGTACTTCATTTTTTTTGACATTTCACCCTTTTGTCTGTAGACATTTTCCCTTGTAAGGGAAAAAACAATATGTAGCTTTCTCCCTTTTTTGAGGGGAGATGTCCAAAGGACAGAGGGGTGCTTTATTATTTGCTAATCAAATGTCCACCATTTTTCAAAAATTGAATTTTAGGAATTGTTTTATTCTTATTAAACAGATCGTAAGCCAGTTTTAATTCTTTCCAGAGATCTGTTTTGTCTTTATCACTCTTATATTTTTCAAGTAAAAAATCGTAATTCTTCTTAATCAAAACAGTAGGGAAAATAGTTACAGGAATTGTATTCTGACCATTGTTTTTGGCCTCAACGCAAAACAGGTAAAGTTCCTTGATTTGATCATCGGTTATAGGCATACAGCCAATAGTAACGCATGAACCATGAATAAAAATATCACCGCCTAATTTACCTTTTACACCAAGTATTTTATCTGATGTATTGGGATAATTAATGCCTAGAGAAAGGTGGAAGTTGCTGTAGGGATTAAATCTGTCGATATGGTAAAACCCTTCTGGAACTTGAAAATCTCCTTGTTTTCGTTTTGGTCCTAGTCTTCCAGAGCTTCTGCAAATTTTGTACTCCTTAATTAGCTTAAACTTTTGATCGCATTTATTCTTTCCCCACAATTGAATTTTCTTATCATTCTTGAAAGCACGTAAATACACTTCTAAATTTTCTATTTTGATGTTCTTGCTCTTCAACAGATCTTTTATTCCTTGTTCTTTTTCAGCATATGCCTCACGAACTCTCGGATATCTTTTTTGTTCTGACTTGAAAGACTTACTATTCATTAATGTGAGTAGTGTTGTTAGAAGGAGAATTGTTATTTTCATTTAAGGAAATTAGGCTGGTAAATTATATAATTCCTCTATTTTTATTTTTAAAGATTCAATTTCAAGTAAAGGAATTTGCACAATTGTATCAATAAATTGATCTTCATCTTTAAGTAGTAATGTACCAAATATTTCATTTGAAACATTGTGCTGCTTTATTTCAACTGCTAAAGTTTTAGTGTCAATTTCAGTTTTATTGTCTTTGAAAAATTTGTAATCGGCTTCATATATTATTTTTTCTTTTTCTAAATAGATCAATTCTTTTCCATGTTTATTCCATAGAAATAAGCGTAGGAAATAGTATCCTGATAATCCAAACATGATATAAAAGATAACGAATCCAAAAGATAATTCACCAATTAATAGCATTGCGCCAACAGTTGACAGGATTGGCAAAACAAAGAAAAAAACAGTGAAGAATTGAAGTATGATTCTGCAAAATATTGATGCTTGCGGCGATGTCAAGATGATTTTAGATAAGGGATTTTCTATTAGTTCAATATTGGATTTCATATTCGATTTTTAGTGTAATATTTTGTTCAATTTAATTTAAACTAAATTTAAGAATTAATCAGCAAAAAACAATTGTGCACAAAAAATCCCGATCTACAGAAGTAAATCGGGATTTATATTTAATTAGATTATTCTCTTAGTTCTTTGGCTTTTCATTTTGCATTTCAATGAAATCTGCTCCATGTCTAAAGTCTCCAAGTAAATGCTTGCAGAAATACTCACTTCTAATCCAAAATGAATACTCACTCATATTTCCAAATCCATGACGCTGCCCAGGATATAGGAAGAAATCGAAGCGCTTATTAGCTTTTATCAAAGCATTTGCCATTCTGATACTGTTACCAGGATGAACATTATCATCGATATCACCTGTTACAATCATTAGTTTTCCTTTTAAGTTTTTAGCTAAACTAGGATTGGTGTCAATCTTATACTTGAAAGTTGTATCTCCCTTTTCGCTAACCACTTCTTTTACACCATGGTGAGTTTCACTCCACCAACGGTTATAAATATTATTATCATGATTTCCGGCTGCCGATACAGCAACTTTAAAGAAATCAGGATAAACCAACATGGCAGCAGTTGACATAAATCCGCCACCAGAGTGTCCGTAGATACCAACTTTGTTGATGTCAATAAAATCGTGACGATTAGCGAGACGTTCTAAGGCAACTTTCTTATCCAATAGAGGGTAGTCTCTCATGTTTTGATATCCGTAGTTGTGATACCACTTAGAACGGGCAGGATGACCACCTCTATTTCCCATAGTTACAACAATAAAACCAAGTTGAGCCATTCGATCAGCTCTATCCATACGAGTTGAGAAACTCTTGTAAACAGCCTCGGTCTGAGGACCTGGATAAACGTATGTTAGAATCGGATATTTCTTGTTTGGATCAAAATCGAAAGGCTTATACATTACACCGTAGATGTCTGTAACACCATCACCAGCTTTTACGGTGAAGATTTCAGGAAATTTGTATCCTGATTCAAAAAGAATTGACAAATCAGCAGTTTCCAAATCCATAATTTTGGTTCCTTTAGAATCGTAAAGTTTCGATTCTGGAGCCGAATCAACTCTTGAAGCGTTGTTCACAAAGTAATGGGTTTGATCGTTAAGGTTTACTTTGTGATCGAAATTACCTTTGTTTAGAAGTTTTAAGCCCGTTCCATCAAAATTTACACGATATAGGTGTGAATAGTATGGATCTTCACCTTCTTCGTGGCCATTCGCTGTGAAATAAAGAACTCTGTTTTTTTCATCTACACCTTGAATTTTATCACAATGCCACGCTCCTGAAGTGATTTGATTCTTAAGCTTACCAGCTTTGTCATAAAGATAGAAATGAGCCCATCCATCACGTTCTGACCATTGAATGAACTCTTTGCCCTTGTTAATAGATACTAAAGGACGAGTTTCGATGTAAGTATTCAATCTTTCTTCGATGATTACTTTAACTTCTCCGGTACTTGTGTTAGCTGTACAATAATCCACACGTTTCATATCACGGCTAGTACGCTTGAAATAAAGCATATCGCTACCTTTATTAATCCATTTAGAGAATTTTACATCATCAGCTTCATTACGCTTTTGCCTAGGGGCTCTTAAAATAGAAATGGTTTGATCTTTAAAAGCATCAGCCTTAACTTTAAGTGTTTCTTTAGTATCCCAATCGATAACAATAAGCTCTGTTTGTGGTGCTTCTTTCTCACCAGCCATGTGGTATTTATAGCTCTCTAATGTAGGACGACCTTTTGCAACCGAATTGATTACCCATAGATCTTTTACTTTACGTTCGTCTTCGCGAACTGTAGCGAATTTTTTAGAATCAGATGAAAAAGTTACGTAAGCTTCTTTTCTCTTATCTTTTTCTTCTTCTTTCTCTCTGTTGGTTTTACCGTATGAATTGGTTCCATAACAATAGTGCTCAACACCGTCTTTTGTTAATTGATGTTCAACAATAGTAGAATCCTTCTCATTTTTCTGAGCTTTCTTGTAGTTTTCAGCATCCATCCACCAAAGGTTGTGCTGTTTAGCAAAAATCACATACTCTTGGTTTGGTGCAACCGATGCCCATTTCTTTTGCTCAAGTGGTTTTTTGAAATCATCAACAAGGATTAACTTTTTAGAAGCTATTGTGTACTGGAAATGCCACACTTTAGCTACCATTTTCTTTTTAGCTTTTTCCTTCTTTTCGTCATCTTTCTTCTCCTCTTGCTTGTTTCCATCTTCATCCTTTTCTTCCTCTTCAACCAATTTACTTTTTACCTGGAATTGAAGAGCTTTTTCATTTTTGATGAATTTAAGCTTGCTAATGTACATGTGTTGAGCATCGAATGGATCACCAGTAAGACGACTCATATCTGCAGCCATTTTTACGCCATTAAACAGTTCCTTTTTCGTATTCTTTACAGGATCAACTATATAGTATTTTTGTCCTTCGGATGTGCGATAAGTGTACCAAAATTTTTCTCCATTCTTTAACCAATGCGGGTTTACCGATGTAGAGAATACCATACCACGCAATTTTGTAGGCGAAAAGCGTGCTGCTAATTCATAATTTGCCTTTGTCACAGGTGTTTCCTGTGCAAACAAGCCCAATCCTATAATTACTAGTAGGAGTGTGAGTAAGTTTCTTTTCATGATTGAGTAATTATACTTTGTTGTTTTAAGTTGTTTCTATTAAAGACACCAAAAATAAGATTAAGAGTGACAATTAAGGAGGATTAAATTGATAAATAAGTGGAATAAATGGATTTTTCGATAAGTATAGGTATTTTCTAGATGTACATATGTTGTAATTTTTGAATATTGCTATCGAATTCCTTTTTTCTACAATTTTTTAATCATTTCAAATTGTTTGCCAATTGGGTCTATAAAATTTGCTTTTAAAAAATTGGTTATAGAGGTACAGCTTACGTCTGTATTGATAATTTTAATGGAATTGTGTTTATTATTTTTTAGAATTTGGGAAAGTAAATGGTTTCCAACTCCTTTTCTTCTATGTCTTCTATCGACAGCAATTTGGCTTATATCTCCAGAATTTGGCTCAAAAATACAATAGCCGATTAAACTTTCTGAGTCGGTAATACCTATGGCTTTAAAATCTAATGGATTTCGGGATATTGCTTCAAAGCTATTTTGCCAAGAAGGATTGAAATCGCAAAATTCTAGCATTAAATTGGTGTTATTTAGATCAATGTCAATTACTTGATATCCCTGGTTTAATTGCTTGGCGCCAAATTGCAACTCAGAATTGTCCTTCACAAAGTAGTTAAATTCTCGACTCACTTCGAATCCCAATTTTTTATATATAGAAACGGCTTTTTCATTGTGTTGCAATACTTCCAGTAAGTATTGTTCAATTTCTGAACTTTTTAGATATGGGATGGAATACTTAAATATTTCAGATGCAAGACCTTTTCCACGATACTCTTTTATTGTCCCAGTTCCTGTATCGTAGGCAGTTTTAATGCCCTTAAATTCTCCAATTCCGTTTAAGGTGAAAGCTACAATTTTATCATTTTCATAGGCGGCAAAAGAAAGTGATGGATCAAAGCCTCTTCTGCTCATCATGCGAAAGAATTCTTCTTTGCTTAGCTGAATTTCGTAATCGTTAAAGGCTTGTGCAAATGCTTCGTATATAGCATCTGGGTTTTCATTTTTAAGAGATGTAATACTCGCCATAATTTTGGACTATTTTCAGATGATTATTCGGATAATTCTAAAAGTTTTAAAACTGTTTTCCAATTACGCGTAGTTGTACGAACTTCTAGCTTCGATTCAAAGAACTGATTGCTTAATTTGGTTTTGTGATAAGGACCTGGACAAAAAATAAACACATTTTGATTTTTAATTTGAAATTCATCAGGAGAGAAATTCAAATTGCTGATTTTATTAATCAAGTCTGCTTCTGGTTTTTTGTTTAGAAAGGTGAGGCAAATGCTTTCAATACCCTTCGTTTCGGTATATGGATTAATCTGAATTGCTTCTTGAAGTTCATTTGTTGTTATTACAATTACGGGAACATCAAAACCATATTCTTTTTTTACAGCTTCTTCTATTTTATTCGCTAATTCAGATGCAGGCTGTTCTTTGTATTCGAAAATTACATTACCACTTTGTATATAACTGGTGCAATTGGTAAAGCCTAACTTGGTATACAGATTTTTTAAATCAGCCATTAGAATCTTGCGTTTTCCACCAACATTAATTCCTCTTAGGAGGGATATGTATTTAATCTTTTTATTCATAAACAATAAAGTTGAAAATAAATATACAATTAATAGTTCGAACTTTATAAAGGGAAAGGATGTCTATGAAATAAGGAACTAATGCTTTCTTAAGGTGAATTAATTTCAAAAAGAAAACCACAAAAATATCATTTTGTGGTTTTCCGTTTGTAGGTTTTATTCTACCAAACTATATTCTTTGGCTTTTTCGTAAGCCTCTAATAATCTTTCTGGAACAAGAGATGGCCTTTTCTTTTCAAGGTTATAAAAGCAACCAACTTGCTTTCCTTTACAATGAAGTACGTCATCAGATTTAATCTCAAATTCCATTTCCCATTTACTCGATCCTAAGTTTTTAATGGTACAATAGCCTTTGGGTTTATCATGTATTGTAAGCGGTACTTTGTAGTTAACTTCAGTTTTGACTAGAATAGGGGAGATCCCTGTTGCAATCATCTCTTCGTAAGAATAACGCTTGTCAAGGAATAGATGACGTAAATCTTCGAACCAGCGGATGTAAGTTATATTACTCACAATTCCCATCGCATCAATGTCATAAGCTTTTATGCTTATGTCCATTTCAACTGTCATTGAATAATCTATCATTATTAGTAGTCGGTTTATTGTTTGTTTTTGCCCTATAAATATACAATTAATGGCTTGAATAGCTGATTTTATGCTTTGTATTTAATGGAATTTAACACTATTTATTGCTGAATTATGAATGGACGATGGAAGAACCTATTTTAGGCGAACAAAATTACCCTTCGCAAATCCAGAACCTTGAACAATTGAACATTTAGAAGCTTTACCATTTCCAATACTAGCATCGGTAATTTTAATCTCTCCAATCTTGGAATCAACACTTCCTAATGATATTCCTGTGTCAGGATCAATAAGGTCCTCTCCTTTGCTATATACCGAGAACACATCACCAACTTGTAGACCATCTGCTTTGCCCGAATTGATAAAAACGACTCCTGATTTTTCGGTGATTACTTTTGCCTGCCATGGAATGTTGTTGGCACTGTTATCTATCATCGAAACGATGTCTTCAATTGCTTCCCTTGCGGCCTTACCAACAAGGGATTCATCGAAGTCTTTCCGATCCTTGAAATTGAGCTTATTGGTTCTTAGCTTTAGTCCTTTAGCCGATTTTTTCTTTCGCACATTTTCAGCTGTGATGATTTCTCCTGTTGATGTATTTACCATGCGAACATCTACTCCTACAGTAGCTGCTTGATTGGAAACACCAATGCCCAAGCCTTTTATAGAACCGCCAGTTTCTCCTTTTTTATAGCCAAATTCGGATACGGAACCAATTACGGCAATTTCTACACCCAATACACTTCCAATTTTAGCAGCACTTTGTTGGGTTACACGACCACTTTGACCAAAGTCTTGTTCGTTTAAAATACGATCAATTTCAGCTCTTTCAATTACCCGGTAGTTTCCAGATTTTACCAACGCAGTTGTTAGCATATCGCTGACTCCATCGCCAACACCCTTGTTGTTCCACCAACGCCAGCTTTTATCTGTTTTGTCTTCGAAAACGAAAACTGCAATTCTTTTTTTTATTTGAGGTTCCTGAGCAGATATTTTTGTTGCTAAAAAACAAAACAGGAAGAAATATCCACAAATCCGCAGCAAATTTCCATTATTTTTCATGTTCGGTTTAATTTTAGTTAATATTCTGAAAATCAATTGGAAGTAATAAGTTACGGAAAAATGAGGAGTCTGTAAAGAGTTAATCTTAATTTGGAATTGGAGAAATTTGTAGTGCAAAAAAGAGATGCTGCGAACAACATCTCTTTTTTAATTGATTGAAATATATTATTGTAGCGAACTACGATAATTTATGCTTTTCGTGCTTTGTCTAATAGTTTTAAATCTGCTAAGGCAATGGCTGTTACAGCTTCTACAATAACAGGAACCCGAAGAGCAATACATGCATCGTGACGTCCTTCAATCAATAGATCTTCCATTTCAGAAGTTGAGATATTCATAGTTTTCTGACTCACACCAATCGAAGAAGTTGGTTTAATAGCTACTCTAAACACAATCTCGTTTCCATTAGTAATACCACCATTGATTCCTGCTGCGTGATTGGTTTCTGTTTTTCCATCAGCCGATAGAATGTTATCGTTATGCTCCGATCCGGTCATTTTAGCTGCATCAAAGCCTGAACCGAACTCAATTCCTTTGGTTGCAGGAATTGCAAACACAAGATGAGAGATCATAGACTCAACCGAATCGAAAAATGGTTCTCCTAATCCAATAGGAAGATTGTTAGCTTTACATTCTACAATACCACCAATAGAATCGTGTTCAAGAAGTGCTTCTTCAATGGCTGCATCAAAATCAGTTTTACCTCCAATTTCGGTTAGTTTGGCATCGATGTTCACATCGCCTAATATTTTTTTAGCAACCGTTCCAGCAGCAACAATTCCCAATGTTATTCTACCAGAAAAATGACCACCACCTGTATAATCATTGTTTTTGCCAAACTTGTGCTGAGCAACAAAATCGGCATGACCAGGGCGAGGTGTATCTAGCAAATTGCTATAATCCTTGGATTGCGTATTGGTATTATGAAATAGAATAATAATAGGTGCACCTGTGGTTTTACCTTTAAAAGTTCCGCTTAGAATGTTTGGTAAATCTTTCTCGATACGCGGCGTTGTTCCTTTAGCGCCCGATTTACGGCGACTCAAATCAGGTAATAAATCTTCTTCAGTAAGAGAAATTCCGGAAGGGCAACCATCAATTGTGATGCCAACACCTTTACCGTGAGATTCTCCGAATATGCTGATTTTGAAAATTCTTCCGAAATTATTCATTTGTATAGAGGTATGAGATAAGGGAAAGCTTTACAGCTAATCTCCACAATCTGTTATTCGTACTAAAATTAATTATTTTAAATCGCTTTGCAATTTACTTCCTTATTTGATAATCGTATGGAAATTTGTTTCGTTGAAAATTTCAATGTCCATCTCTAATAGTCTTTCGGCAGTAAAACCATTTCCTTTTGTTAGTGTTCTTGTATAGCTACCATCGTAAATGTTTCCATATCCACAGGATGGACTATTGGCTTTTAAAATCACCATTTTAGCATTCAAAGCTTTGGCTACATTCGAAAATATTTTTGCACCTTTCGAAAATTCTTGGGTATAATCATTTTGATCCTGACCAATTACTTTTCGCTCATTGTTTTTCAATACAATCTCACACGGAATTCGTGGTGTAGATAATCCTCCTAATTCTTCAGGACAAAGGGCAATTGCTTTGTTTTCAAGTACCATCTGTTTTATTTCTGGCACTTCATTGCTTTTGCCATCGTATCTGCACTCACATCCTGCCAAGCAGGAACTAACTATTATCATTTTATATTTTCTTTAAACAAATTGACTCTTGAAATAGAATTGAGCCACACCACCACCAATTTTTCGTAAATCAGTAAAGAAATCAGGGTATGATTTTGCTACACATTCGTGCTGTCCAATTTCAACAGGATTAAGTGATGATAATCCAGCTACAGCCAATGCCATTGCAATGCGATGATCGTTATTGCTATTGGCTAAGCCGCCACGTAATCTTCCGCCTGGGATTATCATTTCGTCTTCTTCGATTCGAATTGGAACACCCAATTTCGCAAATTCTTTTTGCAATACAATGCCACGATTACTCTCTTTGTGCTCCAATCTGTGAACTCCTTTTATTCTTGTTTCGCCATTGCAATTTGCCGCAAGAGCTACCAATGGAGGAAACAAATCAGGACAATGAGTTGCATCAAAATCAAAAGCATTTAAGCCTTTTTTCTCTACACTTAAGGTGTTGCCTTCCCATTTAATAGAAGCACCACATTTTTTTAGCGCTGTCAGAATTTCTTTATCTGCTTGATAAGAATTTTGATTCATGTGCTCTAAACTCACACTTCCTTTTATTGCTCCAGCAACAAGAAGGGGAGCAGCAGAGCTCCAATCGGCCTCAATAGTATATTCTGTAGGTTTGTATTTTTGATTTCCTTTAATTGCAAAGGTCTTGTAATCTTCATGTGTTATCTCAATGCCAAAATCTTTTAACAAATCGATGGTCATGTTGATGTAAGGAATACTCTTCAAGTTGTTCACCTTTAGTGTGGTATCCTCTGCGCGGCAAGGTAAAGCCATTAACAATCCGGTTAGGAATTGAGATCCCAGTGATCCGTCAATTTTAGCGAAATTGCTTTTGTAACCACTTTGTAGCTGAATTGGTAAAAATCCTTTTCCTGTGTTTTCACATTCTATTCCTAGATTTTCCAACCCTTCTAAAATGTTGTGGATTGGTCTTTTTAGAATGCTTCCTCGGCCATTAATCTCTGTCTTTGCAGGATTTAAGGCAACAATTGGAGAGAACATCCTTAGAGATAAACCAGATTCTCCTACATTGATAATTTCTGGAGCTACTCCTTCAGAGGAAATGACTTGAAGTGCTGTATCTTGCTTATTCACCTCTGATCCCATTCGCTGAATGATATCAGTAGCGGCTTCAGCGTCTTCACATTTACATGGATTGTGAATAATGGATGTGCCTTTGGCTAACATTGCTGCTGCCAAAGCTCTTTGCATCATACTTTTTGAAGAAGGAGGGGTTAGTTTTCCTTTAATTGTTGAGGCTTGGATTCGAACTCTCATAATTTGTGGTTTTATTGGGCTGTTTTGGGTTTGGCACAAAGACCAATTACTTTGGTTTTTAGTTCATCAATTGGAATCGTAACAATGCTAGCTTCTCCAATTTTTTTGAGTAGAATAAAGTCAATTGTTGACCTGTTTTTCTTTTTGTCCTTGATTAAATATTGGTTAATGGTTTCCGCAGAAACATTGTGGTTTAAAGGCAGTTCAAAATCAGTTAATAAACTGCTAATTTTTTCTGAATCAGCACTGTTCAAATTGCACATTTCAACAGATAATTCGGCAGCTAATATCATACCAACCGAAATGGCTTCTCCATGTGTTAAATCAGAATTGTTTTCAATGGCATGACCTATGGTGTGACCAAAATTTAGTTTCTTTCGCTCACCTTTTTCAAATGGATCGCCTTCAACAACTTCTGTTTTAATTGAAACGGCTCTAAACACCAAATCTTCCATTAATTCAGAGTCAAGATTTAGCAATGCATCTTTATTCTCCTTTAGAAAGTGATAAAGTTGCTCATCCTTAATAAATGCATGTTTGATTACTTCACCAAATCCACTTCGTACTTCACGTTTAGGTAAGGTTTGAAGCAATACAGGATCACAAATCACAAATTTAGGAGGATTGAAAATGCCAATCATGTTTTTTAGCTTGCCAAAATTGACGCCATTTTTACCCCCTACACTTGCATCTACTTGAGATAGAAGAGATGTGCTGATAAAGCCAAACTCAAGACCTCGCATGAAAATGGATGCAACAAAACCAGTTACATCAGAAACCAAACCACCACCCATTCCTAGTAAGAATGTATTTCTATCGGCACCTTTTTCAAGCAATTGATCGATTATCTTTTCGATCGTTTGCCAGTTTTTATTTCCTTCTCCACAACCCATTATGATGTAATCGAATTGGTTGATGAATTCAGAATAATGTTGATAGATGTTCTCATCACAAATCAAAATGCACTTTTTCTCTGGCAAATGGTTTTTTACGTTCAAATAAGATTCGCCTACAAAAATGCTGCTGTTTTGTTTCTTGATGTGTATGGTTTTCATTTTTCTATAGAGATTTGAGAGAAGAGATATTAGATGAGAGAAAGAAATTCTCATTTCTCACGTCTAATATCTCAATTCTAATATTATGAGTTCATGATATCTTCCTGCTGGTTGATTGATTCCTGGTGAATGGCTTTGAATAAGCTGTTAATGAATTGCTCACTGAAGCCTTTCTTTTTACCATTTACCATACTCTTTTCAAGAATAGAACCCCATCTTTTGTTCTGTAAAACGGTGATGTTGTTCTCTTTCTTATAATGACCAATTGTTTTGGCTACTTGCATACGATTTTCCAAAAGCTCAAGCAATTTCTGATCGAAATCATCAATAAGGTGTCTTAATTCTCCAAGTGTATTGTCAACCAATTCGTTTCCTGCTTCAGGATCACGAAGAACTAAGTTAGCTAAAAGTTCTTTAAGCGCTACTGGTGTTAATTGTTGTTTAGCATCACTCCAAGCTTCTTCAGGCTTGCAATGCGATTCAATAATTAAACCTTCGTAGTTTAGGTCCATTGATTTTTGAGTCACTTCCTCTAATAAATCGCGATCACCAGTAATGTGGCTAGGATCACAAAAGATAGGAAGTTGTGGCATTCTTCTTTTCAATTCAATTGGAATTTGCCATTGAGGATCATTTCTGTATTTCAACTTCTGGTAAGTTGAGAATCCACGGTGAATAGCAGCTAATCTTGTTAATCCAACCGCGTGAAGTCTTTCAATTGCTCCCATCCATAACTCAAGGTCAGGATTAATTGGGTTTTTCACCAAGACAGGAATATCATGTCCGCGTAAAGCGTCTGCAATTTCTTGTACAGCAAATGGATTAACTGTGGTTCTTGCGCCAATCCAAAGAATATCAACACCAGCTCCTAAGGCTAATTCAACGTGACGTGCGTTCGCTACTTCAGTTGCGGTGATCAATCCGGTTTCTTCTTTTACTTTTTGTAGCCAGATTAAACCTTTTGCTCCAATTCCTTCGAAACTATTCGGGCGAGTACGTGGTTTCCAAATTCCAGCGCGAAATATAGGAATTCCTGCAGCTTTAATTCCTCTTGCTGCGTCTAATACTTGTTCCTCTGTTTCTGCACTACACGGTCCACCGATTACAAGAGGGCGGGTAGTAAGCTCAACTGGCCAGCTGCTTAAATCCTTAATTTCCAAATTCTTCATTGTATACTGTTTTTTTTACTCTTTTCTGAGTGATTAAAAATATGGTTATTTCTTAGATGATATTTTGTATCGTTTTTCGTCGTATTCCTGTTAAAGTGAATTCCTTTTTTCTTTATCCTTTTTCACTTGTCCCTTTCTACTTGAAATTTTATGCTCTGTTTCTGATTTTATCAGAATTTTCGATGGTTTCTTGTTCATTTCTTTCTTTCTGATCAAGAACTCTTCGAATATCATTGGCTTCATAAATCAAATCATTCATTCCATCCAAATCATCTTCTTCAATTAGGTCTTTAAATTGTTGAAGTGTATCGATGTATTTTTGAAGTACTTTTCCAACATGCTTTTTGTTTTGCTTAAAAATTGGTGTCCACATTTCAGCAGAACTCTTTGCCAAACGTACGGTAGAATCAAATCCACCACTAGCCAATTCAAAAATGTGCTTGTCTTTTTTCTCTTTATGCAATACCGTTAACGAAAGGGCAAATGCACTAATGTGAGATAGATGTGAAACGTAAGCCGTTTGTCTGTCATGAACTTCAGCGTCCATATAAACACATCTCATTTTAAGTGCGTGAAACATCTCAGTTACGATATTCACGGCTTTTTTATCTGAATCTTCAGGATTACAGATGATAGAACATTTTCCATCAAATAATCCAGAATGTGCTGCCTGTGGACCAGAAAATTCCGTTCCCGCCATTGGGTGAGCTGGCACAAATTGTTTTCTTTTCGGATGATTTATTAAAGAATCAATCAATTGCTCTTTTGTAGATCCTAAATCAGTTACAATTTGCTGATCAACTAAATCCATAACCTGTGGCAATAATGTTAAACAAGCATCAACAGGTATCGCTAAAACAACCAAATCAGAAGCTTTTACTGCTGAGTCCAGATTCATTAGCTCATCTACTAAGCCAAGTTTTTTAGCGGCATGGGCATTTAGGGTATTGTTATCAACACCAATCACCTTGCTAACGAATCCTCTTTTTTTCAAATCAAGAGCTATCGACCCTCCAATTAATCCTAATCCTATTACTGATAGTATCATTGTTTCGAAATTTTCTGTTCTAGTTCTCTTTAATTCTATCTATTGCTTCCTGAATTACTGCTTCGCTGCTGCACAATGAAATTCGGATGTATTTATTTCCCTGATCTCCAAATATTCCTCCTGGTGTAATAAACACTTTCGATTCGTTTAGAATTTTGTCACTCAGTTCGTAGCAATCTTTATATTTGCTTGGAATTGCGGCCCATACAAACATTCCTCCTTGATCTTCTCTTGGCGTACATTCAATCAAATTCATCAGTTTAAATACCAATTCTCTTCTGATCTTGTATACTTCGTTAATAGAGTCGTACCAGCTTTTGTCATGTGATAGTGCTTTGATTGCCGCTTGCTGAACTGGATAAAACATTCCAGAATCCATATTGGTTTTTACTTTCAATACAGGTTCTAACAATTCAGGCTTTCCACAAATCATTCCAACTCTCCAACCTGGCATGTTGTGCGATTTGCTAAGAGAATTCAACTCAATGCAACAATCTTTTGCTCCATCAATACTCATAATGCTCATAGGAGTATCGTTAAGGATAAAGCTATATGGATTGTCATTTACAATCAAGATTTGATGTTTTCTACCAAAAGCAACCACTTTTTCCAGTAATTCTTTACTTGCTCTTGCTCCGGTAGGCATGTGTGGGTAATTGATCCACATGATTTTCACCTTGCTTAAATCTCTTTTTTCAAGAGCTTCGAAATCAGGATGATAATTGTTTTCTTCAACCAATGGATAAGAAACGATTTTTCCACCAAGCAAATTTGTTACAGATGTGTAAGTAGGATAGGATGGATTTGGAATTAAAACCTCATCACCCTCGTTCAAATAAGCCAATGAAGTAATCATGATTCCTTCTTTAGATCCCATTAAGGGTAAAATCTCGTTGGCCGGATTTAAATCTACATCGAAGAAAGTCTTGTACCATTTCGAGAATCCTTCACGCAATGCAGGAATTCCTTGGTATGATTGGTATCCATGACTCTTTGGATGAGCACAAGCTTCTTTAAGCATATTCCATGTGTCTTCCGAAGGAGACATATCCGGATCACCTATTCCTAGGTTTAGAACTTTTACTTCCCCCTCGTTCAAACGTGCTATCTCCTTCAGTTTAACTGAGAAGTAGTACTCCTTAACTCCTTGGGTTCTGTTTGCTGGTTTAATCATTATTCTTGTGGTTAAAATCTTGGTTATATCTAAAAAAAAATCCCGCTCGTTAGGAGCAGGATATTTTTATACTTTTTATTTAAAATTAGGTATAAGGCATCCTGCCCGGTCGTTGTTGTACCAGAAATAAAAATAATAATATCGAAATGCCAATCCTGTATTGTTCATCTTGTAATGTTGTATAAAAAAAGGTCTTACCTGTTGGGCAAGACCTTTAAATGTATCTGTTCGATTTATACATATCAATTCTTGCTCTTATCGTTGTGGATAATAGAAATACCAGAAATAATAAAAGTAAGTGCTGAATGTTTTCATCGTTAATATCAATTGTTTCATTGTTATCTGATTCAAATGTATGAATAATTTCTTAGCATGCAAATCTCTTTTTTATTCTTAACGAAATGGTAACGTTTGAGTAATGTGTTGAAATAAGGCTGTAAGTGTTGAAAATACTGGTGTTTTAGAGATAAAGTAATTTTATTTGAAAATAGTTAATTTTTGGTGGGTGGATAAAAATAGGGGTGGAATGAAATAAAATAGATCTTTTTAGGAATCACCCCTTGAATTTTAAGGTGCTTGTGTTTTTAAATGGGTTTGTAAGGCTGTTTTAAAATAATTCAAAAAAAATAAAAGTGTTTAGAATGCTTACAAATAGAGGGCTTTAGGCTTGTTTGGTAGATGCTATTTGTCCTGTTTTTTGAAATGCGATTTGGTAATTGGCAAAAATATTATTTAGATTTGTAGGAAGCAAAAAGCAAAATTATGCAAGGAATGAAATGCAAATATTGGTGGTGGCAGTTCTGTAATCTCTCAAACAACATGAGTGGAAGTGTCCTCCGTATGTGCAAATTTTAGTTCCAAAAAATATAAAACTAAAAAGCAAGCGGCCTACTGATCTCAGTAGGCCGCTTTTTTTTTGAATCGAATCTAACTATTAGCCAAATGATAAAATTTAAGTACCTGAAAAAAGAAATGCTTGCCGATGTGATCACACCGGTTAGTATGTATATCAAATTGCGTGACCGATTTTCGGGTGCAATTTTATTGGAAAGTTCGGATTACCACAGTCCGGAAAATGCAAGCTCATTTATCGCTCTAGACCCTATTGCTAGTATCACCTTGAAAGATGGTGAATTGATTGAAGAGGTAGAAGGCAAAAAGGAAATCTGCAATGCTAGAGGAAAAGGAAAACGTTTCGTTTCTGGTAAGCTGAAGGATTTTGTAAATCAGTTTGATTTGGAAGAAAAGGAAAATGTTCCGAAGGCAAATGCTTTATTTGGATATACGACGTTTGATGCGGTTCCCTATTTTGAGGATCTTGATTTTAACTTGGAAAAGAAGCAATCGGGAATTCCACAAATGTGTTATTCGCTTTATCGCTTTATCATCGAGGTAAATCATTTTAACAATACTTTGAAGATTATTGAACTGGTAAAGAATGGTGAAGAGTCAAGAATTAGAGAAGTTTCTGATTTGTTGAGAAATAGAAACTTACCTGCTTTTACTTTTTCCTTAGAAGGTGAGGAGCAATCCAATATGGATGATGAAACTTACAAGAATTTGGTGACAAAAGGAAAGCAGCACTGTAAAAGAGGCGATGTATTTCAGATCGTTCTTTCGCGTCAGTTTTCTCAAAAATACAAGGGTGATGATTTTAATTTGTATCGTGCTTTACGATCGGTTAATCCGTCACCTTATTTGTTTTATTTTGATTACGGATCGTACCGAATTATGGGTTCTTCACCTGAAGCGCAAATAGAAATCAAGAACGACAAGGCTTACATTCATCCAATTGCGGGTACGTTCAAAAGAACTGGCGATGCAGTTAAAGATGCTGAATTGGCAAAGGAGTTGCTGAAGGATGAAAAAGAACAGGCAGAACATGTGATGTTGGTTGATTTGGCTAGAAATGACTTGAGTCGGGATGCAACAAATATCAAAGTAGAGACATTCTGTGAAGTGCAATATTTCTCTCATGTAATTCACTTGGTTTCGAAGGTATCTGGAGAGTTGCCAAAAGATTACAATCCATTCCAATTAATGGGCGATACCTTTCCTGCAGGAACCTTATCAGGGGCACCAAAATATCGTGCAATGGAACTGATTGATAAATACGAACCAACTGCCAGAGGATTTTATGGTGGTTGCATTGGTGCATTGGGTTTCAATGGAGAAGTAAACCAAGCCATCATGATTCGAAGCTTTATGAGTAAAGACAACCATTTGTATTTTCAGGCAGGAGCAGGAGTGGTCGAAAAATCTAGCGAAGAGAGTGAATTAAACGAAGTGAGTAACAAATTAGCAGCCTTGCGTAAAGCACTGGCTATCGCTGTAAACATATAGGATATGAAGATATTGGTATTAGATAATTACGATTCCTTCACCTATAATTTGGTGGAATACTTGCGTAAGTTGGGAGCCAAGGATGTTGAAGTGCATCGTAATCGAGAAATCGAATTGAAGGATGTAGCGAAGTATGATAAGATCTTATTATCACCTGGCCCAGGGATTCCTGACGAGGCTGGAATTTTAAAAGATGTGATTAAGGAATATGCTGCAACAAAGTCGATATTAGGTGTTTGTTTGGGAGAACAGGCAATTGCCGAAGTCTTTGGTGGTAGCATCGAAAATTTAGATAAAGTTTATCACGGAGTTGCGACTTCGGTTTTTAGAACGGATGATGATCAAGGCGTTTTGCAAGGATTGGAGAAAGAGTTTCAAGCAGGAAGATACCATTCTTGGAATGTGGTGAAGGAAGATTTACCAGAATGTTTGACAATTACTTGTGAAGATTCAGAAGGACAGATTATGGGAATTCGCCATAAGGAATATGATGTGCAGGGAGTTCAATTTCATCCGGAATCGGTTTTAACTCCTGAAGGAATGAAAATGATTGAAAATTGGCTGAAAGGATAAGTTCCAAGCTAAAAGTAACAAGTCTCAAGTAAAAAAAAGCTGTCTGCCAAGAGCTGAAAGCTGATTGCTAATAAGAAATAAAAAAAAACAGAATGCGCAATATATTACATCATTTATTTGAACACAAAACCTTAAAAAAGGACGAAGCCAAAGAGGTTTTGATTCAAATTACAAAGGGAAATTTTAACGAGTTTCAGATTACTTCTTTTCTTACTGTATTTATGATGCGAAGCATTACCGTTGAGGAGTTGACTGGCTTTAGAGAAGCACTTTTAGAGCTTTGTATTCCTGTAGATCTATCGGAATACAATGGCGTTGATTTATGCGGTACTGGTGGCGATGGGAAAAATACCTTCAACATCTCAACTTTAGCCTCTTTTGTGGTGGCTGGAGCAGGAGAAAAAGTTACCAAACATGGAAATTATGGCGTATCTTCTTTTTGTGGATCATCCAATGTAATTGAGCATTTGGGATATCAGTTTAAAAATAAGGAAGAAGACCTGAAAAGAGATTTGGATGAGGCAGGAATTTGCTTTTTACATGCTCCCTTGTTTAATCCAGCAATGAAGAATATTGCACCGATCCGTAGAGATTTGGGTGTAAGAACCTTCTTTAATATGTTGGGGCCATTGGTAAATCCATCGCGACCAAAGAATCAGATTGTGGGCGTGTTTGATTTGGAATTGGCTCGCTTGTATCAATACCTATTGCAAGAAACGGATTCTAATTTTACGGTAATTCATGGCATTGATGGTTACGATGAGGTTTCCTTAACGGGTAAGGTGAAGCTGATTGGTAATCAGATGGAAGAATTATTAGAACCTGAGGCATTTGGGAAAAGAAAGTTGAGCCCTGAAGAATTGTATGGTGGCGAAACGGTGGAAGAAGCAGCGAAAATATTTGTAGATATTTTGAACGGTAAGGGAACTGAAGCTCAAAATGCTGTAGTTACGATTAATGCAGGCTTGGCAATTCATTGTTTGCATCCAGAAATAAGTAGAGCAGATGCCATTGGAAGAGCAGAAGAAGCATTGCTTTCGGGTAAATCTTACCAAGTATTACAAAAACTGACAAAGAGAAACTAAGCATGAGTGCAAAGCAAAATATATTAGACAAGATTGTTCAGCAAAAGTTGGCTGAGGTTGCCGTTCAGAAAGAGCAAACGCCAATTTTCCAATTGATGGAGTGTGAGAATTTCAAGCGCAAATGCTATTCGGCAAAGGAATCAATTAGCAAACAAGGTGCATCGGGTGTGATCGCTGAATTTAAACGTCAATCGCCTTCTAAAGGAGTGATTAACGGAACAGCTAAGCCAGCAGATGTTGTAAAAGATTACGAAGAGGCGGGAGCTTCTATGGTTTCTGTGTTGACCGACGAGAAATTTTTTGGTGCAAAGGCAAGTGATTTTGCAAGTGCCAGAGAAACATTAAACATTCCCTTGTTGAGAAAAGAGTTTATTGTAGATTCTTATCAGATTTATCAATCGAAAGCAATGGGAGCAGATGTAATTCTACTGATTGCAGCCATTTTAACACCGCAACGATGCAAAGATTTTGCTTTTATAGCAAAAGATTTGGGAATGGAAGTTTTATTGGAACTTCATGATGATGCGGAGTTGAAGCATGTAAACAAGTTTGTGGATTTGGTTGGAATCAACAATCGAAACCTAAAGGATTTCTCCGTAGACACAGAACGATCAATTCGTTTGGCAAAGAGATTACCTGAAGATATGATTCGAGTGGCAGAGAGTGGTTTGGATAGCCCAGAGGTTGTGAAAGACATGAGAGAGAATGGATTTCAGGCATTTTTAATGGGAGAGCATTTTATGAAGATGGATTCTCCTGGAGATACATGCAAGTCTTTTATTAAAGAAATTGTTGCAGCAATATAATTGAGAAATGATGACGGAGCATTTGAAAATTAAAGTTTGCGGTCTGCGCGATAAAGATAATCTTAAAGAGCTGATGGAATTACCATTGGACTACATGGGCTTTATCTATTATTCAAAATCAGCACGCTTTGTTGGGGACGATTTCGATGCAGATATTCTAAAATCGATTCCTTCTGATATCCGAAAAGTTGGTGTTTTTGTGAATGAATCGGTGGAAAAGATTCTACTATTAGCAGAGAAATATAGACTGGATGTAATTCAGTTGCATGGTGACGAAACACCAAATGTGTGTAAAACAATTAAAGATTCAGGCTTAGAGGTGTTTAAGGCATTTCAATTGAATGAGTCATTTCAATTTGAGCAATTGGAATCCTATCATAAAAAATGTGATTATTTTCTATTTGATACCAAATCAGAATCTTATGGAGGAAGTGGTAAAAAGTTCAATTGGCAAATCTTAGAAAAGTACAAAGGAGAAACCGCTTTCTTTTTAAGTGGCGGAATTGGAATTGACGATGTAGAGGCAGTAAAAGAATTTCAGCATCCCAAGTTAATTGGTGTTGATGTTAATTCAGGATTTGAGGAAAGCCCGGCAGTAAAGAAAGTTGGCTTGGTAAAAGAGTTTGTAAAATCAGTAAGAGAAAAGAAGATGAGTGATAATAAATACGCAGTAAATGATCGTGGGTACTATGGACAGTTTGGTGGTGCTTATATTCCAGAATTAATGCGTGCAAATGTAGATGAATTGCGAGAAAATTATCTGAAGATATTAAGCTCGGAGCAATTTCAGAAGGATTATGCACGTTTGTTGGATAATTATGTGGGAAGACCTACGCCACTTACGAAAGTAGAGAATTTATCGAAACGATTTGGTACCAATATCTATTTAAAGCGTGAAGATCTGAACCACACTGGCGCTCACAAAATTAACAATACTATTGGGCAAATTCTTTTGGCAAAACACCTAGGTAAAAAAAGGATAATTGCTGAAACTGGAGCAGGACAACATGGGGTAGCAACTGCAACTGTATGTGCTCTTTTCGGGCTCGAATGTGTCGTTCATATGGGTGCACTCGATGTGGAAAGACAAGCACCCAATGTGGCTCGTATGCAAATGCTAGGTGCTACCGTCATTCCTGCTACATCGGGAAATCAAACTCTTAAAGATGCAACCAACGAGGCCATTCGTGATTGGATTGCGAATCCTCACTCCTTTTACCTAATTGGCTCGGTAGTTGGTCCACATCCTTATCCGGATATGGTTAGTCGATTACAATCGATAATTTCTGAAGAAATAAAAGAACAACTCGTAAAAGAACAGGATAAACAAAATCCTGATTGCGTGATTGCTTGCGTAGGTGGTGGTAGCAATGCAGCAGGTGCTTTCTATCATTTTCTGGATGAAAAGGAAGTGAATCTGGTAGCAGTTGAAGCTTCTGGTATGGGTGTTGATAGTGGCGAAACGGCTGCAACAATAACCATTGGCGATGTTGGTTTTATTCATGGTAGCAAAACCTTGCTTATGCAAGATGATGATGGTCAAATCATTGAACCATACTCAATTTCAGCAGGTTTAGATTATCCTGGTGTTGGTCCGCTGCATGCACATT
This sequence comes from Labilibaculum sp. DW002, assembly GCF_029029525.1. Taxonomy (NCBI): domain Bacteria; kingdom Pseudomonadati; phylum Bacteroidota; class Bacteroidia; order Marinilabiliales; family Marinifilaceae; genus Paralabilibaculum; species Paralabilibaculum antarcticum. The sequence continues at coordinate 98,717 of NZ_JAKJSC010000007.1, forward strand.
TAGCAGAATCGGGTAGAGCACAGTTTTTATCGGTTACTGATCAGGAAGCACTGGATGCTGCAATGGTGTTGGCAAAAACAGAGGGAATTATTCCTGCTTTGGAATCGGCACACGCATTGGCTGCTTTGGAAAAGATGAAATTTACCAAGGATGATGTGGTTGTCCTGAATTTATCGGGAAGAGGCGATAAGGATATGGAAACTTATATGAATAATCTGTAAAGACGCACTGCTGTACGTCTCTAACAAACGTAACAATGAATAGAATAGATCAATTATTTCAAAATAAAGGAAAGGATATCTTATCGATCTACTTTCCGGCCGGATACCCAAACCTGGAAGATACCATTCCAACCTTACAGCTTTTGCAAGACAAAGGCGTTGATTTGGTGGAAATAGGAATTCCTTTTTCTGATCCTTTGGCAGATGGGCCTGTAATTCAATTAGCGGCAAAACAAGCGCTCGACAATGGAATGAGCTTAAAGAAGTTGTTTAGTCAGCTAAAAGATGCACGCAAAACCATTACAATGCCTTTAATTTTAATGGGTTATTGGAATGTGGTATTTAAATATGGTGTTGATGCATTTTTGGCTGATTGCCAAGCTTGCGGTATCGATGGGGTGATATTGCCAGATTTGCCATTGGAAGAATACGAAGAGGAATACAAAGCAAAGTTTGAGGCGCACGGTGTGTATCATGTTTTGTTGGTTACACCAGAAACAACCGACGAACGAATGGTGAAAATTGAAAAGGCTGCCAAAGGTTTCCTATACATGGTTTCTACATCGGCTACCACGGGTGGTGCAGTAGAGCAAAGCAAGGAGCGAGAAGATTACTTTAAAAAGGTAGCCAGTTTGGATATTCCTTCCTTAATTGGTTTTGGAATTAGAGACAAGCAAAGTTTTCAGCACGCATCAAGTTTTTCTGATGGTGCCATTATTGGAACGGCTTTTATTAAAGCATTGGAAAAGGGTAATGCTGCCGAGTTTATTGATGCTCTACTCTAAAAGTACTTTTAAAATTTACTAAGATGAAGAAAGCCACCGTGAGGTGGCTTTTTGTTTGTGGAGCACGAGCTACAAGCTCTTGCTAGCAGGGGGAAGCGTGGCTATTGCTTTTGCACTGTATACAATTCTACTGTGTATTGGACATTTTATTAACTTCCCATTTATCAACAATATAGTTGTTCCAGATACCTTCTCTTAATGTTAAATTGATATCTAGGAGTTTAGGATCTGTATCAAAGTATTTTCCATATGTTTTGTGATTAATTTTTATGCTTGTTTCATGTTTCTGGAAATAGAAATGAACACTTGGTGAAGTTCGACTATGACCAGGAACAAGCTTTGTTATTTGACAATTAACTATTTCAGTAGGTTTTTTTTTGATTCTGCTCTTATTTAATTTGACCCAAATAATATTAGCTACTAATCCAAAGCTTAAGCAGGATATGAAAAACCCTTTTAAGATGAGAATACAAGCTAAGGTTATTTTTATAAAAAAATGATTTGCTTCGGAAAGTGTCTTTTCTATTTTTTTAAATCTTGATATCCCTAAAATGATCATTCCAACTATTATTGGCAGAATAAAAACGTATAAGAAGTGCCTATTGTCGTTTCCTATTGTGATGATATCATAGAATGTGTAAATGAGAATTGATAAAACCATAAGAACTATAACAATTTTATAGTCATTTGATATTGTTTTCGATTTACTATTCCTACCAATACTCTTGTTCTTAATTCGTTTTTTCTTTCTTGGCATAATTGAATTGGTGTATGTTGTTTTTTTATTCTTGCCTTGCAGAGCAAGAGCTATAAGCTCGTGCTAGCAGGGGAATGTCAAATTCTGACTTGATTATTTAGGCTTCGAATCCAAGGCTGCCGCACGAATCCTTTCGTGTGATTTTAAATTATCCAAAGGAACGCTATAGAATAGCGTTCTATCAATTTTTTCTGCTTTGCAGAGCACGAGCTACAAGCTCGCGCTAGCAGGGGCATAACTTAAAGCCTCCTCTGCTGAATTTATTGGAGCAAAGTATGTCTTTAAATCTTCTTGATTGTTTAAAATATGATATTTGGAACATTCTTTTATGATTACACAAACACTTTCTGAAAATAGGCAGCCAAAGTAAACTAGACAATTATCATTAACTATTTCTTTAATACCAAGAGTTATCGGATGTTTAGGTTTTAATGAGCTGATAAAGAGGTTGTTGTTGTTGTTGTTGTTGTTGTCAATTTCAGCTAAGTTAAATGTATCTTTTAGAAAATTGAATTTAGCAGAGTCGATTTGAATTGCTTTTTCAATCAATCGGGTTTCATTATCATGCGTAATAGTAATTTGAGTGCATGAAAAAGCTAAAAGTGAAAATATGATTAGTATTGAATTCTTCATTTAAGTATTGACTATTTAAATTAACTGTCTGAATGAGATAATAAATTTATTATCATATTCTTTTGTTTTATTCACGGAGCCGTCTTCATTGTAAAATGTCCAGACACCATCTCTTCTAAGACCAACATATTTTCCACATATTTTTAGTTTTCCACTTTTATAGTAAAGCTTATATGGTCCATATCCTTCGAAAAAGACATTGTTATATTCACTCTTAATATTTCCATTTTTATAATATTCGATGACGTGAAATACTCTATCATTTTTACCATTTTGGATAGTTGAAATTATCTTAGATCGTTTAAAATAAAGAATACATTTCCCATGTTCCACTCCCTTAGCGTATTCTGTCTCTGAACTAAGCTTTCCTTTCTTATTGTATGTTCTAAAAAGCCCATGTACCTTACTGTTTATAAATGGAATTTCGCTCTTTGTTAGACCATTTTTATAATAATGTATTGCTTGTAAAATCTCTCCTTTTTTACTAATTATCTCTTTACACGAAACTTTTCCATTTCTGTGATAACGACAAATTCTTTCTGTATTTTGAGAGAAGCAAAAACTGAAATTAAGTAAGAGAACTATCAATACTATTATTCTATTCATTGCCTTATGATTTTTGGATAAATATCTTTATTACAGAGTAGCTCATTAAAATTATGGATAACTGGTCTTGTCGAGTTTCTTAAGCTTTCGATAGCTATTGGGAGCCAATGCCCATGACAATTTAGTTTTTTTGGCACAGTTGTTATTCTTCAATTAGTCCCATTTGCTCAAGAATGAGTATTCCAAGATGAGTAATACTTTTTCTAGTTACTTTTGGTTTACCTGTTTGTCTGTTAAATTCAGCAATTCCAGATTTCTTGTCAATTTGAATATGATACTTAATTAATTGTAGTCTTTCTAAATGTTCTTTATAACTTGATTGAATAGAAGCTTTATTATGAGATTCTTTACCTGAAACTTTTGAAACACTTACTGGGCTTAGAATATTTCTATGTTCATTGTAAAAGTTGTTTTCATTCATTCTTGTTGAATCATAATAATATCTCAGCCAAATTATTTCGGCGTCATTTAATTCTTCTAAAATTTTAAGTAAATACTTGGATTCGATTAACTGTATTGACTTTTCAGAGATTCCATTAGTTATAATTGAAGCAATATATTTTCTTCTATTGTCACTTTTTGCTCTTGATGCTTGTACAAAACCTTCTTCAATTAAGTCAATAAAATCAGGATTATTCTTTAATGCAATAATTGTTTCTTTTGGAATTTTTGAGATGTTTTTGTCTAGGATTTTGATGTACTCAGTTAATCTATCAATTCTTTGATTTGGAATAATATTTCCAACAATTTCTGAAAGTAAAGGTCCTGCAAATGGAATAATACCAACTGTTGATTTAATTATTGATACAATATGGTCTGTTTCATTGTTTTGAAATTCACTTTTATCAAGCATGTTTTCTTTTAAATTTTAATTTGAGATAAATTAATATTCTTCAAGTTCGCATAGGGGAATTGTGCCCAACTAGTTTATATAGACATTTTTCTTTAATGCTGGATGTGAAATTAAAGATTATTTATGATCATTCAAATTGCGAATCAGAATATTCCAAGGAATCAATATAATTATCTCTTGGTAAGCTGTTTTATAAAGTAAAACCGGTTCAGAGTTCATTTCAAATTCTGTAAAGCGCTTTATTTTTGTGCTTATAGCTGAGGTAGAGTCATGCGTATCGTTCAAAATCGTTTTTGTAAGTTATAAAAGCTATTCCGTAACATGAGTAGGGTAATCCGTTACATGAATTACTTCTTCCGTACGCAATTTTAGTTCTTCCGTAACATTGCGTTGTGTATCCGCACACAGTTTTGATACTTCCGTAACATCAACCTGCTCATCCGTACACTATTTTGGTTCTTCCGTAACAAGGAGGAATGCTTCCTTGTTGTAACGGAAGCACTTTCCCATGATACGTAAGGGTAAATCAATGATACGGACAGGTACTCTGATGATACGGAAGGGTGGTATGTTGTTACGGATTAGTGTTTCTAGGGATTTTTTCTCTGTCTTACTCGATGCCCCCGTGGTGGTGTTTTTGGTATTTAAACGCTGTCAGGACTTTCAGACTCTGACAGGTTTTTCTTTATTGCGACTTAGCTTTGTGTTCTTCGTGATATCCTTCGTTTACCTTGGTGGTTAAATTTTTTCTCTGTGGAACTCGGTGCCTCTGTGGTGATTGTTTTTAATGGATTGTGTGATTAATTCCTTTTGTGTTTTTTGTAATAATCCCAGAGGGATTTCATGTTTATAGCATGTGATGGAAATAGGTTATATGACCCCAGCGGGGTCATATGTTCATTCTCCATTATTGTTTCTATAAACATTTGAATCCTATGGATTCTGATTTTTTTCTTTGTTTTAATCAGTGTTCTGCGCGGTAATTATTTTTAATTAATCATACAATTATTCCCTTTGTGTTCTTCGGGATTTCCTTCGTTAACCTTTTCTCTGTGTTGCTCGGTGCTCTCTGTGGTAAATATTTTTAATTAATCATACAATTATTCCCTTTGTGTTCTTCGGGATTTCCTTCGTTAACCTTTTCTCTGTGTTGCTCGGTGCTCTCTGTGGTAAATATTTTTAAATAATCATGCAATTATTCCTTTTGTGTTCTTCGAGATATCCTTCGTTAACCTTTGTGGTTAAACTTTTCTCTGTGGAACTCGGTGCCTCTGTGGTGATTGTTTTTAATGGATTGTGTGATTAATTCCTTTTGTGTTTTCTGTGATAATCCCAAAGGGATTTCATGTTTATAGCATGTGATGGAAATAGGTTATATGACCCCAGCGGGGTCATATGTTCATTCTCCATTATTGTTTCTATAAACATTGGAATCCTATGGATTCTGATTTTTTTCTTTGTTTTAATCAGTGTTCTGCGCGGTAAATATTATTAATTAATCATGCAATTATTCCCTTTGTGTTCTTCGGGATTTCCTTCGTTTACTATGTGGTTAAATTTTTTCTTTGTGTAAATCGGTGCCTCTGTGGTAAATGTTTTTAATGGCTTTTGGATTTAATTTCTCTTGCTTAACGTAAGATTCCATCACCTAAAAAGGTTTTGAACTTTTCAGGATTCCCATTTTCATCACCGGTGAATAACCAAAACAACATGCCTGCATCCGAAATATCTGCTTTCCCGGTTGCGTGCGCTTGGGCTCTTTTGTACAAAAAGCGAATCCCCTCGTCTTTATGATCGCGCATCCAATACCAAGGCGAGAAATCCTTTCCCGAACACCATAATACATCTGGATTACCACAAGCATTTTGGTCTATAATTTTATGATATTGAATTCTGTTGCCACAAAGTTCCAGAATATCACTCCATGTGTGATGCCAGTCTCTGCGGGTTTCGTTTTCATTAAAACCACTGTGCGAAACAAGTTTAACATGCTTAAGTGCTTCCAATCCGCCCATATCAATTGCTTTTTCAACTGCTTGATAAACAAACTCAGATAGGCCTGCATGAATAAAATAAAGAGGATTTTCTGCAGTAGATAAAATCATTTCAGAGGCTAAATTAGTTTTAGCCTCCTCTAATTGTTTGGTCACATCATAAAAAATGGCAGCATTAAAATTCCACCTGCTGATAGCGCCATCGCAACTTATTTTATTTTGATTTTCGCTATCTGGTCCGGCAGGTGCGTCAATAAAATTATTGTACGAGCAATGCACCAATTTATCCTGAAGCTCAAGCTTCGCAAGAATTGCCAAACTTGCAGCCGCTGCACCCCAATCATCAGGGTCACCTATTGGCCATTTGTACTGATGATCAGGAGCGCTGTTACCATCAAAGCTGATGGCAATTCGGTTGTTGTTATAGTTCCAGTTCTGGGCATTCAAAATGCTTAAATTGTAGCAAACAAATAGGAGAGTGATAATAATTTTTACTGTTTTCATAAGTTTATATTTTTCTCGTTATACCGATTTCGCAATACTAAAAGGCTTTTTATCCCCTGAAGAGATTATTTTAATGGATTGCAAGTTTACCTCACCATGAAAGGTTTTTAATAAGCGTTAAACAACATCTCAATAAACACAAACTGCCCACCAAATAACGATGAGCAGTTTGTATTTTTACTATTTACAAGGATAAACTGTATGTTCTTTCAAACCACCCGGAGGGTAGATTGTAATTGATTTTAACTCAACTTCTCCTTCTAATATTTGTGCATTTATATTTTGTTCTACACCATATTCGGGAGGAATAGGGATCTTAATTTTCAACTTGCCTTTAGTTTTTACATCTGATTTATTCAGTTTATAAGTATCAATATTGTTACCCAGTATGGATAACTTAAAGATGGCTTCCCTGCTTTTTACCTCATAATTAACAACTGCATCCCATGTATTCACATAGAAACCGGGATCTGTGAAGGTGGTTTTAAATATTAGCCCTTCTGCTTTTTTCTCCTCTGTTTTTTCTGCTTTCAGAAAAGACTTATCTGCATAGATAGCATCCCATTTTTTAGTACGTAACGGGTTGTTTGCATCAAACCAAGCACTTTTGTTTTTAATATTTACAGGGGCTAAAGCACCACTTCCTACTTTAATTGTTTTGCTTAGGCTGATATTATCAGATGAGTTACCCACTAAAATATCAAATTTGCCTTTGTATACTTCAAACTGCGCATTGATGGTGTCGTAGTAAGCAAAAGCTTCATAGGGCACATCAAGCACTACCTTTTTTGTTTCACCAGCTTTTACATTCACACGTTTAAAGGCTTTTAGTGCTTTAATTGGCACTTTCGTTTTCGAACTTAAGTCTTTGATGTAAAGCTGAACCACCTCGTCACCATCATGTGCTCCAGTGTTATTTACATCAACGCTTACTTTCATTCGTTGGCCTGAATTTAATGCCGTTTTATCCAGCTGAAGGTTTGCCATTTCGAAATTCGTATAGCTCAATCCATAACCAAACGGGTAAAGAGGTTTACCTTCAAAATACATATAGGTGCGGTTGTTCTTGATATTGTAATCGTGCATATCGGGTAAGTCCTCGTGTGAGGTATACCAAGTAGAATTCAACTTACCACCAGGGTTTACCTTTCCAAACAAAACATTGGCAAGAGCAGTTCCTTGTTCCTGACCATTAGGCCACATACACACAATGCCCGGAATGTGCTCTTGTGCCCATGGGATAGCGGTAGGACCACTTGGCACCAATACAACAACTACGTTTTTGTTCACGCGGTAAATCTCCTCAATCAATCGCTGTTGAATGCCTGGGAGAGCAAGGGAGTGACGGTCTACATTCTCGGTAGAAGTACCTTCGTTGTTGCCCACTACTACGATAGCTAATTCTGCTTCTTTTGCTGCTATCACGGCTTCACGAAATCTCGACCTGTCATCATTAGCATCTGCTATAGTGCAGCCTTCTTTGTACACAATTTTTGCATTAGTGGCTGCTTTAATACCGTCTAGCGGACTTACTTTACTTTGCGGATGTCCGGAGTAAATACCCAACCAACAATGGTCGGCAAATGGTCCCACTACAGCAATTGATTTATAGTCTTTTTTCAATGGCAAAACACCATCGTTTTTCAGCAAAACCATGGATTGTTCTGCTGCCTTACGAGCCAGCTTTTTATGTGCATCACATTCTAGTACTGATTCTGGAATATTTGCCCAAGGGCTTAACTTTTTATCATCAAAATCGCCTGTCATAAATCGCAATCGCAATAAACGAGCTACGGCAATATCCAGTTCTTTTTCGGTTATCAAACCTTGTTCAATAGCGCCTTTCAAACCTTTTACCATTTTTGAAGCATTCGGGCGAAAACATTCTTGGTCGCAAGAGGCTTTGATAGCCATTGATGCAGCTATTTCGTAACTGTCTACTAACTTCTTGTAGTCTTTGTGGCCACCTATGTCACCCCAGTCGGCTATCACATAACCTTTGAAACCCCATTCATCACGTAGTACATCTTGTAGCAACCATTTATTGGTAGAACAAGGCACACCGTTTAGTCCGTTTAGTGCGGTCATAATTCCAGCTGCTTCTTCATCGGTAACCATTGACTTGTAAGCTGGAAAATAATATTCGCGTAGGTCTTTCTCGGATATATTTGAGTAGATATTTTCGCGACGAAACTCTACGTTATTGGCCACAAAGTGCTTTACTGTTGTTACTGTTTTTAGGTATTTATCATCGTTGCCCTGCATGCCACGCACATACATACGTACCATTTCGGTCATCAAAAATGGGTCTTCGCTATAGCACTCCCCATTCCGCCCCCAGCGCGGATCGCGTGCCATGTTTACGGTTGGTGAAAACATCATCACCTCTTTTTTGCCCATATTCTTTAAGGCACGAGCTTCGTTAGAAATCGCAGTAGCCACTTCGTGCATTAGCTCAGGATTCCATGTAGCTCCCATTGCAATGTTTTGCGGAAAAGAAGTCGCTCCCCAGCCAATAATACCGTGCAAAGCTTCTCCATACCACATATAAGAAGGGATACCCAAACGTTCAATAGCCGGGATATCGGAGCTACATTGGCTCATTTTTTCTTCTAAGGTCATCTTCGACAATAAATCTTTTACCCGCTCATCAACAGGTGCGTTGGGGTCTTTCCAAACCTGAGCATTTAACATCAAAATACTTGCTAGAAGAACTAATAAACTACTTATAATCTTTTTGTTTGCCATCTCATTTAATTTCTGATAAACCTACTGTGTTTGCTTTCTTATTGATAAGATTTTTACTGTGTTGGTAGTGTTTACTACAATAGTACAGACAATGTCAATCGAAAATGGAATAATTTACTCCGTTTTGTGTTCCGAAACGGCAACTGCAACGGTGATTTAACGGTTAAATGTGGTCGTATAAGGATATCAAAATCAGCAATGTGATTGATTTTAAAATAGAATGTGTGGATTAGAGAAAAAACGTGTTATTTTTGTGTGGTATGATAAATAAAAACGAAGAAAAATCCATTGAAGAGGCATTGAATCGCATCTGTTCGCACAAGCTGTTTGTAAACTCACCAACTAATAGTAGCCTGCTAAAATACCTTGTTGAAAAGGCAATAGCAAAAGAGGAAATAAACGAGATTACAATTGGCAGTGAACTTTATGGAATTGACTATTCGGAAAACAAAAGTAACAGTACTGTTCGCTCGTATATGTACAAGCTTCGCAATAAGCTCGCAGATTACTACGCGGATGCAGGGGCGAAAGAGTCTTTGCTATTCGAAATTAGCAAGGGGCAGTGCAATCTAAGTTTTTTATCACCCACGGAATATCATAAATCAAGAGGAGAAAAGGGCAACACAGTTACTATCCCGATAAAATATATTAAAGTTGTATCAGGTGTTTTGTTGCTGACTATTCTGAGCTTTTTTCTTGTGAAAACAATTGCTGACAAACCCAATTTTGTTTGGGCGTCTTATTTTGAAGCGAATTCGGATAATCTTCTTGTTGTATCTGATCAATTTGTAGTAGGAGAGACCTTTCCCGATGGCAAGGAGCGTGCAGTTTTGTATCATGAAGTAAACAACAACAACGATTTTATTAAATACAGCCAGCAACATCCTGAGAAAAGCATACAACTTACCGATTACACTTTGATGTCGAAAATGGCACCTTATACAGTTAATGCATTAAGTAAGTGGTTTACGGAAAATGATAGCAGTTTCGATCTTAAGTTGGAGAGCAAGCTTAGCTACGATGATGCGCGAAATCATAACATTCTGTTTGTTGGGCAATATAAAACCATGAACTTATCGAAATCCTTATTCTTAAAGGACAGTAAAGTGTTTGCAACTTTTAATGATGGTTTTAAATACAATAATGGAAGTGTCGCAAAAGTGTACAACACTCGCTTTGGTGAAAATCAGAAAGTGGAATATGCAATGGTTTCTTTCAATCCGCTAAGCAATGGCAAAAATGCCTTGTATTTTGTATCGAACAATGATATTGGTGTTATGGCAACGGTTAGGAAGTTTACGGATGAAAAATGGTTGAAAGAATTTGCCAAACAACTTCCAGATGAGTCGATACATTTTAATGCTTTGTTTGAGGTGAGTGGATTGCAACGAACTGATGTTAGCTGTGAATTGGTAGAGTTAGAGGTGTTGAAGTAAGGTTTGTCTTTTGCGCAACTCAGTGTTCTTTGCGATTATCCCAGAGGGATTTCATGTTTATAGCAGGTGAAGGTGATAGAAGATTTACCCCCGCTGGTTTCTTATTTTTTTCTCTGTGTAACTCGGTGTTCTCTATGGAAAAAACTTTTGCGGTTATATTTTGTATTTTGTCCTCAAGTTGGACAGGCTTTTACTTTTCCATTGATGAAAAGTAAACAAAAATCTACCGCGGCAGAAAAAATCACTAAAAATCAGATCATTTCGCTAAAACCTGGAACTCGTCCTTTTAGCCACCCAGCTTCGCTGATCCCGAAAAATCGGGATTCGAGTCTAACGTTCCTCAAACATGCCAGTTTTCTTAACGCTCCTTTATTCTGATTTTCTTAACGCAATTTTTTCTAATGCGGACCTTAGTGCAACTTTGTTTATTCTCTGTGTACTTTGTGTTCTTCGTGCTATACTTCGATTGCCTTAGTGGTTAAACTTTTCTCTGTGTAGCTCGGTGCCTCTGTGGTAAAAATCTTTGTCAGGTTCTGACTATAAGTAAGCTGTGTATGTCAGATTCTGACTCTACTCTACAGGTTTCGAATAATAGATTCTTATTGAGATTTGTCTTGTGTTTTTTACTTTGTCCTCAAGTCGGACGGACTTTTACTTTTTATTCATTCATAATTTTAACGGGCATTCATGATCTCACTTCGATCGGTACATTGATTAAAAGTAAACAAAAATCTAGGAGAGAGCCCTCGGTGACCCATTACGGCTCAATGATGAAAAGAAATAATAGTGTAGTTCGTTCCTCACTCCACAGGATTTCTTTTTTGTCATCATTTTCACCTATGGGTTCCCCACCTGCGTTACTTATTCCATCCTAGCTTGAAAGGATCGTGCATCTTATTAATTTGTGTTCTTCGGGATATCCTTCGTTTATCTTGGTGGTTAAACTTTTCTCTGTGTTACTCAGTGCTCTCTGTGGTGGTATTTTTGGTATTAAAACACTGTCAGGACTTTCAGACTCTGACAGGTTTTTCTTTATTGCGACTTAGCTTTGTGTTCTTCGGGATATCCTTTGTTTACCTTTGTGGTTAAATTTTTTCTCTGTGTAGCTCAGTGTACTCTGTGGTGATTGTTTTTAATGGATCGCGCGATTAATATCTTTTGATTGCCTGAGTGGATAAGTTTTTTTTTTATTTGATGATGTATTGTGTAATCAAAGTATACAATTCTTCCTTTTTTATTGGTTTTGCAATAAAAGCATCGCACCCACTTTCTAAAGCCAATCTTTTTTCAGATTCGGTAGAATATGCCGTTTGAGCAATAATTGGTAGTTTGGGTATTTTCGACTTGATCTTTTTGGAAGCTTCGTGCCCATTCATTATTGGCATTTTAATGTCCATTAGTATTAGGTCGATATTTTTATTGTTTAGGCAAATGTCGATGGCTTCTTGTCCATTTTTTGCATGAATTACAGTATAGTTATTTATCTCATTTTCTTCTAATAAGGCTTCTAAATAGAGGAAATTCACTTCTTCATCTTCTGCAATAAGTATATTGTAATTGTGTTCTGATTGATTTGCCACTGTATTCTCTTTTGAATCACCTTCTTTTATTGAATTGGCAGGTTTGTAAGGAATGTTAATATAAAATGTAGAGCCTTTATTTTTGTCTGAGTCTAAGTCTATGTGACCACCTAAAAGGGAGGTGTTTTCTTCTGCAATAGCAAGCCCAAGCCCTAATCCTCCAATTTTTTTGGATAGTTCTTTGTTTTCCTGAGAGAAACGCTCAAAAATCAATTGATGATTTTCAGGAGAAATACCAATTCCAGTATCTTTTACATATATTACCAGCATTGCCTTGTCGATATAATAACCGAATTCAATAAATCCCTCGAGTGTATATTTTAAAGAATTTTCCAGTAAATTGCTTATCACTTTATTCAGTTTTGTTTTATCTGTGGTAATGTAACTTTTGTTATCGCGCAATTCTTTCTTAATGTATAAAGGAATATTTCGTTCGTTCAATTTTAAGCTAAATATGGAGAATAATTCCATTAAGAAATCGTTAAGGCAAAATTCTGTTTCATCAATACCTACTTGTTCAGTTTCTAAGGTTGATATTTCCAATATGTCATCAATTGTCCTGAGAAGTTGATGACTACAGTTTTGAACTATTCTAGAGTAGTAATTTCGTTTTTCAGGAGTTAAGTCCTGGTTTGTTAGCATGTCGGAGAATCCCATAATTCCATTCATGGGAGTACGAATTTCGTGCGACATATTGTGTAAAAATTCAGTTTTTAAGCGATTCGAATCTTCCGCTCTATTTTTGGCTACAAGCAATTCCTTTTCGTAGTTTTTTAAAGGAGTAATATCTGTAATAAAACCTTCTAAATGTGAAGGTTTGTTATTGCTCATTTCCATAAAACCTTTTTCCCAAACCCACTTTTCCTCTCCTTTTTTACACGTAATTTTATATTCTAGGGTAAAAGGCATTTTGTTTACAATAGCTTCACTTACAATCTTATCTACATGTTCTCTATAATCTTCATGGATAATTTGATTCCAGCTTATTACATTGTTATTTTTTATATCGTTTACCTCATAGCCAGTTAACTCCTTAACTCCCTTGCTTATAAATAGCATTGTCCAATTTTTATCATTTTTGCATTGGTATGCTACTCCTTTCAGGTTGCCCAATAAATTTTTTAATTTTCTCTCTTTCTCTTCCGAATCTTTTTTAGCAACAGATAATTCTTGTTTCGTTTTTCTTTTTTGGGTAATGTCTTTAGCTGTAACAATAAACATTGAAATATCACCATTTTGATCTCTTCTAACCGCAATTGATGCATCAACCCATATGTAATTGCCATCCTTTTTACGAAGCCTTTTTTCAATATTGTAATTGCTAATTTCTCCATTTTGAATTTTATTGAAGAAAGGTAATTCTATTTCTAAATCATCAGGGTGGGAAATGTCCGTAAAATTTAAGGACTGGTATTCCTTGCGCGAGTAACCAAGCATTGTAAGAAATTCCTTATTTACATCCAATTGATGTCCGGTACTATTGGCAAGAGCTATGCCAATTTTTGCAGAGTTAAATACACCCTTAAACTTTTCTTCGCTTTCGTTAATTGCAATTTTGGCTTCCTTTTCTTCAGTAATATCAATAGAGGTTGTAGGGTAAATCTCATTGCCATTTTCATCATAGTCAAGACGGGCATACATATTAATATCGTACAGGCTTCCATCCTTTCTTTTTGCTTTAAATTCTCCTATGAAGAACCCATTTTTTTTGAGTTCGTTGATCACTATGTTAGGCATGTTTGGATCGTGACAATGGTCAACAGGCGAGGTGCCAATTATTTCTGAAATGCTATCATAACCAGACATTTCTACGTAAGCTTGATTTACGTATATAAATTTACCTTCGTGGTTTATAATGTCAAAAGCATTCAATGAATGATCAATAGCTCGATTGAACATTTTTAATTTATTTTGAGCTTCTCTATCCTTCGTAATGTCTTTAATTGTGCAATAAGCATGAGTAAATTTACCTTTTTCATTAAAACCTAAGAATCCTTCAAATGAAACATATATAAAATTGCCGTCTTTTTTCTTAATTCTATATTGTTCATTTTCTAAAAACCCTTGCTTCTTAAGTGCTAACAGATTTTTTTTGAAAAGTTCAATACTGTCAGGATGTAAAAAATCTCCAAAGTAGTTGCCAATGACTTGTTTTTTGTTGTAGCCTGTAGTTTTTAACCATTCAGGATTAACATCAGTGATATAGCCATTATTGTCGAGTACTTGAAATGAAAGTGGGGCATTCAGCACCATACTCTTGTATTTTTTTTGAACTTGTATGGCTTTGTTTTTCTCTTTTTTTAAATTATTCTCGCTTACTTTTAATGCAGTAATATCTTGGTGGGCACCAAGCATACGAGTAGGGATATTGTTGTTGTCTCTAATAGCTATACCACGACAGCGTATCCAAATTGTCGATTTATTTTTATGCTTGTATCGTACTATTTGGTCGTATGGATTCTCTGGATCTTTTAAGTGTTTGTGGAAATTATCGGTTGCACGTTTTAGATCGTCCTGATTTATTATATCCTGCCAAGCACTTGATTGATGTGGCATTTTTTCAGGATTATATCCTAATACCTGCCAAAATTTTGGACTCATCCATTCATTTTCAGGATGCTCTAAATCCCAATACCAGATTCCATCTAATGAACCCTCTTGTATAAAATCAAAAATGCGTTCATCCTTTTTGATTAATTCATAAAGCTCATTTTTTAAATAATGCACCATATTAATTGCTTTTACACAATTTACAAAAAAAAACAGGATAGGGAGGATTTTTTTAAATATATATATGTATATAATTCATTTATTGATGAAGGTGTTTCATTATGAAAGGATTACATGTCTGAACCCATAGATTGACTCTTATTAATTTGTTACGCTTTCGAAAAAATTCTTATTTTCATGTATTGTTGAATTTAATTGATAAAATATGATTTTAGGTGTATCAGGTTGGCTTGGTAACAAACTGGGTTGGAGCGTAACGATTATTAGAATTGCATTTGTTGTAGGTGTGTTGTTTTTTGGAGTAGGATTAGGATTGTATTTAATCTTGTGGTTGGTAAAAATGTTCTCAAAATAAAAACCATATAATTTCTTGAATGTGGTTATCAAAATTTAAATAATCAAAAAAAAGACATTATTTAATAGTGTCTTTTTTTGTAGTATTTATTAATAGTAATCTTTAAGTACTTAATTTCTTTCTCTTTGTTACTCAGTGCCTCTGTGGTGATTGTTTTTAAGGTATTGTGTAGTCATTTCCTTGTGTTCTTGGTGATATCTTTCGTTTACCTTTGTGGTTAAATTTTTTCTCTGTGTTGCTCGATGCCCCCGTGGTGATTGTTTTTAATGGATCATGCAATTATTTCCTTTGAGTTTTTTGTGATAGTCCTAGAGGGATTTCATGTTTATAGCAGGTGAAGGTGATAGAAGATTTGACCCCGCTGGATTCTTATTTTTTTTCTCTGTGCCACTCCATGCCTCTGTGGCAAAAACTTTTGTTAGATTCTGACTATAAGTAAGCTGTGTATGTCAGATTCTGACTCGACTCTAGGCTTTGAATTTTAGATTTATATTGAGAATTGTCTTGTGTTTTTTGCTTTGTCCTCAAGTCGGACGGACTTTTACTTTTCCATTGATGAAAAGTAAACAAAAATCTAGGAGAGAGTCCTCGGTGACCCATTACGGATTAATGATGAAAAGAAATAATAGTATAGCTCGTTCCTCACTCTACAGAATTTCTTTTTTATCATCATTTTCACCTATGGGTTCCCCACCTGCGTTGCTCATTCCATAGTAGCTTGAATGGATAGTACAATTAATTTCCTTTTTTTCTCAGTGTTACTTTGTGCTCTCAGTGGTGATGATTTTTATCGTTTATAATTCTTGTGGTAGGTTATCGCTCTTTAATTGAGTTTTTTTCTTTGTGTTAGTTCGTGATATCTTTCGTTTACCTTGGTGGTTAAATTTTTTTATTATTAGTTGTTCAGCACTTTCTTTCGGAGTTCGTTGGGTGATTTTCCGGTAAGTTGCTTGAATTTTTGGTTGAAGTAAACAATAGAGGTGTAGCCACATTCGTAGCCAATTTCTTTGATGGACATCTGTGTGTTGCAAATTAATTTCTGTGCCAAATTAATGCGCATGTAATTAAGGTAAACCGAGAAGGTAACATTGGTTTGTTTCTTAAAAAATCTGCAAAAAGAGGAGGGAGTCATGTTCAAGCGTTCCGCACAGGCCTTAATATCAATTTCCGATTTAAAATTCTGCATAATGTAATGGTGCACTTCTCTCATTTTATCAGATTTGAAGCTAAATTCTCTGTTGGCATAATTGGTAGAGGCCAATTCTTCGAAATTGCTTAGCTGAATTTTATCCAAAACCCGTATGAGTGTCAACAGCTGCTCTATTGGTTTCTGATTTACCATTGCTAGAAGATCTGCTGCAATCTCTTCTTTTTGTGTGCCTCTTATTTTAATGCCTCTTTCGGCTTTTTGTAGAATTGTTCTTACCGATTGTAATTCAGGAATATCGATGAACTGCGTTCCAAAAACACTTTTACGAAACTGCACATAAATCGATTCACAAGTGTCCTCATTGTCTTTCTTTGTGAAATGTGGATCGGAAATCCAGGCATGAGGCAGGTTTGCTCCAAGTAAGACCAAATCTCCCTCGGTAAATTCTTCGAAATGATCTCCAACCATGCGAGTGCCATATCCTTTTGTAATGAGTAATAGCTCAAATTCAGGATGATAGTGCCAAGGCCTTGCGAAAAATGAATCTCTGTATTTTCCCACTTTAAAGGATGATTTCTCAGCTACAGCAACATTTTCCAGCTCAACAGAAAGTAGTCTATTTTCTCTTTTTTCGTTCATGATGACAATATAGCTAAACTATTGGCAAAATAGAATAAATATTTACGCACTCGTTAGCGTAGATTTGCTTGTACTAATAAACCCTAAAAATCAGAACAATGACAAAAAGAGAAATCATTAAATGCGTATTGGATGGAAATAAACCTCCTTATGTGCCGTGGTCGTTTAAGTTTACCGAAGAACCAAAAGAAATGCTTCAGGCACATTATGGTGTTGAAGATTTAGATGTACCTCTTGGAAATCATATTTTGAATTTGGGTAGCGACATTGGCTTTTTTGAGGAAGTAGGACCCGATTTGCATCAGGATGTTTTTGGCGTTGTTTGGGATCGTTCTATTGATAAAGATATAGGAATGCCAGTTGAGGTATTAATTAAGGAACCTTCAATGGAAGGTGTGGTTTTTCCAGATCCTCTTGATCCTCGCTTTTTTGCGAATATTGAGCCAGAAATTGAGAAAAAGCCAGATATGTTCCGGTTGTTTCAAATTGGTTTTAGTTTGTACGAACGTGCATGGACATTGAGAGGAATCGAAAATCTGTTAATGGATTTTATGATGTATCCTGATTTTGTACATGAATTATTTACAAAAATTGCTGATTACAACATTGCTCAAATGAAAAAAGCAATGGAGTATGATATTGATGCCATTTATTTTGGTGATGATTGGGGACAGCAAAGCGGTCTTATTTTTGGATATGATATGTGGAAAGAGTTCGTATATCCACAATTGAAAAGAATGTACAGCTACGCTCGCGAAAATGGTAAATATGTAATGATTCACTCTTGTGGTGATGTGGATGAATTGTTCCCTGATTTGGTAGAATTGGGCTTGAATAGTTTTAATCCTTTTCAGCCAGAGGTAATGGATATTTACACCATATTACCAGAATATCGTGGTCGTTTAGCATTTCACGGAGGGTTATCGATGCAGAAGATTCTTCCTTTTGGAACTGTTGAAGATGTTGAGAACGAATCCAAAAGATTACTTGAATTAGGTAAAGATGGTGGCTATATTTTCTCTCCATCTCACTCGGTAGAAAGTGATACTTCAAAAGAGAATATTATGAAGTTTATTGAAATGGCACAAGCTCAGTTGAAATAAGAGATAGAATGAAATAATCCTAAGAATTTAATTGTCTATTGGTAAAGGTATGACGATTAAGTTCTTAGGTATAACTCAATATCAGTAATAAGAAAATTACCTGTAGATGAAAAAAATAAGCCTCGTTCTTGTTTGCTTTTTTATAATTGTTTCCTCGCTTAAAGCGGATAATGTAAGAAGTGTAAAAGACTTTAATTTTGATTGGAAATTTAATTTAGGTGATACGCCAAAGGCAAAGTCAACTGATTTTAATGATCAGGATTGGAGAGAATTGAAATTACCGCACGATTGGAGTATAGAACAGTCTTATACCACAGAAAATACTGCTGGTTCTACCGGATTTCTTCCAACAGGAATTGGTTGGTATCGAAAAACATTCAGCATCGATGCAAGTCAGCAAAACAAATTGTTTCACATCGAATTCGATGGTATTTTTAGCAATGCCGAAGTATGGATCAACGGGCATTATTTAGGCAAAAGACCTTATGGTTACAGCGCTTTTACCTACGAGTTGACCAAGTATTTAAACTTTGGAGGAGAGAATGTGATTGCTGTAAAAGCAGACAACGCCAATTATGCCAATTCTCGTTGGTATACAGGTTCGGGTATCTACCGAAATGTACGATTGGTAAGTACATCGAAAATTTATGTGCCACAGTTCGGAGCTTGGGTAGAAACACCACAGGTAAGCCAAAAACAGGCCAAAGTAAAAGTAAGTTCGATTGTAAAAAATACTTTTGGCAAAGCCCAAAAGCTAAAATTGAAAGTAGCCATTAAAGACAAATCAGGTAAACTGATTGCAAGTGGTTCAAAGAAATTAACGGTTGCAGCTGTTGATACTTCATCAATTAGCTTGACAATTGCCAATCCTGAGCTTTGGAATTTAGAGCAAACCAATCAGTATACAGCAGAGGTGCAGGTGTTTGCAGGCAAAGAGCTAAAAGATAAATACGATGTAGATTTTGGAATTCGTAGTGTCCGTTTCGATGCGAACAAAGGATTCTTTTTAAATGAGAAGAACATCAAGTTAAAAGGAGTTTGCTTGCATCACGATGCAGGAGCTGTTGGTGGTATCTTTATCCGTGACGTATGGAAACGAAGACTTGAAAACCTAAAAGACATCGGCGTTAATGCCATTCGCATGTCTCATAATCCTGCAGATCCTGGCTTGCTAAAATTGTGCGACGAAATGGGTTTTGTGGTAATTAACGAAGCATTGGATGAGTGGCGACGCAATAAAAACAAGTGGATTACCAGTCGTTTTGCAAAAGACATGCGTCCAGAATTGATCACCGGCTACGGCGATATTTATGAGGAATGGGCAGAGCGCGATGTGAAAGACATGGTTCGTAACTCTCGAAATCATCCATCCATTATTATGTGGAGCATGGGGAACGAAATAGAATGGACTTATTCCTATTACTATAAAATGGAGAAAAGCAATCAGGGCTTGGGAAATCAGGTGTTGATGGAAGAAACCGGAGACGGTAAAGATGAGTTGAAAGAAACAGCCGAAGAAATTGAGAAATGGATTAAAGAAATAGATCCAAATCGTTTGGTAACAACAGGTGGTGTATTGCCAAGAGCAGGAAACATTACGGGTTATTTTGATGTGCCAGATGTAATGGGTTACAACTACAGAGCCGACGATTACGATACCGATCACAAGAATTATCCGAATAGAATAATTTATGGTTCGGAAAATTGGGGAACCTACCAGGAGTGGAAAGACGCAGTAGATCGCGAGTTTATTTCAGGGATTTTTATTTGGACAGGTATTGCCTATTTGGGTGAATCGGGACCTTATCCCTGGAAAGGTTTAGATATTTCTTTACTTGATTTTTGTGGCTACTACACACCTAGAGGACATTTCTTTAAAACACTTTGGAGTGATAAACCATATACTTATTTGGCAACCAAGCATGCTAAAAAAGCACAATGGATTCAAAAAGGAGACAAGTGGATTGATAACCGTGTTACAGGTTGGTTAGACAAATGGTTGTTTGAAGATGTAGAGCAAACTTGGAATTACGAAACTGGCGATTCGGTATTTGTAGAGGTGTATTCGAATGCACCGCAAGTAGAACTGTTTATCAATCAGAAGAGCTATGGTGTAAAAAATCCTGATGATTTTGAGGATCACATTGTAAAATACCTTGTGCCTTATGCCGAAGGAGAAATTAAAGCTGTTGGCTTAAACGAATCGAAAAAGGAGAGTGAGTACCAAATAAAAACAGCGAAGTGGGTTTCGAAATTAGTCCTGAAAGCCGACAGAACAGATATGAAAGCCAATGGTTACGATGTGGTTCATGTACAAGCTTACATACAAACAAAATCTGGCGAACTGGTTCCCGATAAAGAGATGCAAATCGAGTTTGATGTTGAAGGAGAAGGCGTAAATATTGGTGTTGACAATGGTTGGGATCGAAATGTACAAAAGCACAAATCGAATTATATTGTTACCCACAAGGGACGAGCGATGTTGTTGGTTCAAAGTACACGCAAGGCTGGAGCTATAAAAATATCAGCACGTGCGGGAGAAATGAAATCGAATCAGATCGAAATAAAAACAGAATTATAGCCAAATGCCAAATGCCAAAAATTCGACTAAAATGAGCGAACTATTGAATCAAATTGCAGCTTGTATTGTATCGGGTAAAATCAACCGGAATTCAGCTTATCCACCAGCCATGAAAAATCAGGATGGTGCAGATGAACTCTGCAAAAAAGCGCTTGATCAAGGAATCGCTGCTGGAGAAATTCTAGAGAAAGCCTTGATGCTTGGAATGGAAAAGGTTGGTATTAAATTTCGTGAGAACAAGATTTTTGTTCCTCAGGTTTTAATGAGTGCCAAAGCAATGAGTGCGGCAATGAATCATTTAAAACCCTATTTCTGTAAGGGAAATGCCAACCGTAAAGGAGTGTTGATTATAGGAACAGTGGAAGGCGATTTACATGATGTTGGAAAGAATTTGGTGGCGACTATAGTAGAAGGAAATGGATATGAAGTGGTCGATTTGGGAACAGATGTAAATGCTGAAATGTTTCTTGAAGCTGCCGAGAAATATCCTGGTAGTATCATTGGATTATCAGCATTGTTAACCACAACTATGGAGAACATGCAGAACATTGTAAAATCGATAAAAAGTAGCAATGCAGCCTTGAAAGTATGTGTTGGAGGTGCGCCTGTTAATCAAGATTTTTGTGAAGAGATTGGTGCCGACAGCTATAATTCCGATCCACAAGGAATGGTAGAATACCTAAATTCACTTGCTTCATAGAGAATTAATAGGCTTGATGCTTTTGACAATAAATTAGGACTGAAGAAATAAAAGAAAGGATCTTGAACTACGCAAGATCCTTTTCTGTTTTTGTAATTTTTACGCTAGTATTAGGCACTTTGTTGAGCCTTTGTTTTTTCCTGAATTAGCAGTAGCAATCCAATTGCAAATAGAATGGAACCAATAAACGATATCGGAGTAGAGATCATCAAGAAATCAATAGTTCTAGAATACATATCCATGTTGGCCTGTTGCATTAAAATGGGAACTGCAATGCTATTAAATAGAAACGCCAATAGGTTTGTGATTGCTCCAATTAGCAGTAATATTCCACTTGCACTTTTCCTATGGTTTAAATTGATGAAGCAGGCTACAATAATTATTATTTGAGGAATTAAAAATAACAAATTCGGTATTATACTTATTAATGAGCTTTCCATTTTTAGAATTGTTCGTTATTGATTTGTAATTATTGGTTTTCTATGATTATTATTCATTCTTGCACTTAGAAATCGTATTTGTCAAACTCAATATACTCTACACCATTATTTGTGAAAGTGATTTCCAAGTACCTGATTTGTTCAGATCCAGAATCATCTGTTGTATCCACTTTTCTGAAATAACTTTCATCCGTTTTTGAAAATAAGCTAAAGCCTGATGTATAAAAAGTAAAGAAGGGCATAAGAGGTACGGCATACTTTAATTTCTCAGTAGTATTTAATTTAGATATGTCAACAACTTCGATTTCCTGATCGGAGTAATATTCATCAATTAACCTGTCTATAGCCTGTAAGCTCTGAATTTTTGTGTAAAGCATATAAAGTAAAAATGCACATACTGTTAGGATAAACAGAATTCCGATAATGTCCATTGCTTTTCGAATTGTAAGGGGTTAATATTGTTTTCTGTTTCTTAATAGATTTCTTACCTGTTTACTTACACAATAAATGAATATTAATTATTCATTTCAATTAATTCCCAATCATGGTTTGGTTCCTTTGTTAGGTGCGCACTAACACATACATCCTTATCATTTCCTTTAACTGTAATTTCAAGTTGCGCATCGCCAAAGCCGTTTGTAATGTTAATGTTTCCAGTTGGAATCATTCCATAGCCTGTTATTCCTCCAGTTTCACTTCGTATTTCTTCGTTTAACTCAATATTCTGTATGGTTATTTTGTAAGCGCTTGAACTTTTAATCGCAGAACTAACAAAGAGGGTAATGAAAAGAAAGAAAGAGATTCCAATGCCCGATAAAATTAAGATCTTTGGAAGTAGTAAATGCTTGTTTGGGTTTCTGACTACGATGGTATCTGCAGCTAGATCTCCTAGTCTTTTTTTAGATTTGCTTATAGCCAATACAATAAATTCTACAAACCAAAAAACAAGTAATAAATTCCGAAGTATTAAGCGCCAAAAAGAAGGTGTATTGTTTGGATCAATAGCATCTCGAACCATTATGCCCATAATCAATCTGCCTGCACTGATTCCCTTAACTGAATCTTTAGTAAGATACAAGAGAATTAGGGGAAGCATTGCATACATTATTGTACCTCCAATTTTAACCATATTTCCTTCGTCCATAAAATTAGGACCAAGAGCTAAAAATATAATTGAAGTCATTAAAAATGAGAGTAAGAAATGATCAATTAAAAAGGCTGCAATACGTCTTTTTCGACTTGATAGCTCTAGTTTGTTTTCTACTATTTCGTTCATAATTGGACTTTGTTTTTTGGGTTTTCAGTTATTGTTTTTTGATACTTCCTTCTAGTTTCTTTTGTAGCTGAGAGTGGATTTCTTTGCTTATAATCTCCGAAAGTTCACCAGATTTATAATTGAATAATCGCAATGTTTTAGGCTCTTTTGAAGATTTGTATTTGCCATCCTCATTGTAATCAATGCCAAATTGAATCAAAATATTTTTGCTCTCATGTACAAATTTATAAGCTATTATATCTGCATTTTTGATACCAACCTCCTTTAGCTTTTGCTCTGATATCGAGTACATATATAGTTTTTTTAGGTCGTTGGCATTAATAAGTCCATCCTTATACGAATCTGAAGTGGCCGCTGTAAAGACAATAAAAACATCATCATTAAAATACTTCGTGTCAAGTTTTTCGAAATTTATTCTATCCTCAAAAAGCTTGTTTAGGTTCCCATTTTTCGCATCGTAAATTAAGAGGTTGTTGTACGAACCGTAATAACTTCTCTTTCGGTATTTCTTTCCAGAACTAAAACTTCCCTCGTGCACATCAAGTAGGCCTAAAACGGCATCATCTTCTATGCCTTCTGGATTATTCAATGTTTTTTGTGATACAGGAATCATGTAAATCAGATTAAGTGTATCAACAAGTTGTGGAATTTGATAGGAAATAATTTGCTGTCTTTTATTTTTCTTTTGAAGCAGCTCAATTTTCTCATCAGATAAAATGCCATCCTGACCGCTATTTCTAAAACTCGAAGCTATTTCCAATCCAACAAAATACAGTATTGAAATTAAACCAAATAAGGCCATAAGAGCTACAATTGTGCCCAAAACAGCAAGTAGTTTTTGATTGTATTTTTTGACTTTCTCGATGTTCATAGGATATTGGGTTTTATTGAAGTTTCGATTTGTATGTGGCTTGCTTGTCTGAACTTATAGACTCTGGTTTGTAACGAATTTATCGGCACGAACCATTCCAAGCTAATATTTCATTAGCTTGGAATAATGTTTTCACTTCCCAGTTAAACTCTTTTTTTAGTGAAAAAGCTAAGTATATTAATAACAAATCCAATTGGGATTAATACTCCTGCTATAAGGTACATTCGATTAGATTCAGGATAATTAACCATTAAAAATAAAGATGCTGCTAAAAGTAATAGGCTAAGAATGTAAAATAGATTGTTCGTTTTCATAGGGTTTTAATTTTTTATGTGAAAGCTAAGTTTTCAAATGTTGAAGGTCCAAATGATCATCGTTAATGATTTCATATTAGTATGTCTTAAATAGGTTGGGTTTAATAGCCCTTGTTCTTTTTTTCTGTTTTGGCTATTTTTTCTTCGATCATTTTTAGTTTCTGATCTAATGATTCTAAGCCTTTTGTGTTTTCGTTAAAACCATTTTTAAGAACAACAATTATTCCTCCTAAAAAGGCTACAATTACAATTAGTGATATTAAATCCATATTTTTTCATCTAAGTTTAATCAATTTATCCTAACGCTTCAAAACTTTTAATCTTCAGATACACCATTCTTGCAATAGCTAGAGTCAATACTATTTTAAGCATGTTTCTGAGTGCCAAACCTACGGCATAGCCTAGGTCGTAAGCGGCAGTATTGGTTTCTCCGAAAGGCATATCGAATGCTGTGAAAACAACAGAAAGCAAAAAGATGCAAAATAGCATCAGGAAAATTCGGAGTGGTTTATTGTTTGTCATTTTTAGTTTTTTAATTATTCGAAATCGCTTCAGCTTATATTCTTTACAAAACACCTTTTTATATTTTATATGTCAAGAAGATATGTGTCTATAAATTGGTATTCGAATATAATCATAAAAAATAAATGGGCCTTTGTTTATGAGAGAAATATTGCTTTTTGTAGTTGTTTTTTTATTTGTTTAGATGTGCTTATTCTGGATGGCTTTATTTGGTAGGAGAAATTGTTTGGTGTTTTCTTTATCTCTTACATGGATCTGAATATAAGGGTTGTGGTATAGTTTTATTACTTAAGTAGGAGTTTTTTCCTTTTGAAGTAAAAAAGTCTACTTAACTCATAAATATTTATAGGATGTAAATTGCTGTTAAAGATCATCAAAGAATGACATTTACTATAATTCAATGATAATTTAAGCACATTCATTATTTTATTACCCTGGCGGTGGTGTGATAGAAGTACTTTGGGATTTTCAATCTCTGCCTTACGAAACTTTGGATTAGACTCTGAATGGTTTTACTTACTGTTTTATATTTATAATCCTGACAGCGTCTTTTTAGGCTTGTAAGCGTTTATGTATCTGCCTAAGCAATTCTCATATTTCTATGAGAATTTTAATTCTTTAGATTTTGATATTTTTCTCTCTGTTGCTTTGCGTGGCTGTGGGAGAATTTATAGTTTAAACGCTGTCAGGTTTTTCAGACTCTGACAGGTTTATTTTCCTTTGTGTTCTTCGTGAAATCCTTTGTTTACCTTGGTGGTTAAATTTTTCTCTGTGTAGCTTGATGCTTACAACATCCCAGCTTTCTCAATAAATGCTTCTGCTTTTTCAGTCTCTGGTTTTGTAAGCAAACTAACCCCAATAAAGATTAAGGCAGAAGCAATCATCCCGAAAAGGGCTTGTTGTACCGATGCAATTTCCCAAACTGTTGGTAGCTTTACACCTAATGCTATAAGTAGGTTGTAGGTAGAAAAAAGCAGTCCGAATATAATGGATGCAAAAGCTCCTTTTGAGTTGCCTGCTTTCCAAATAAAGGCTAAAATAAGCGGTACAAATGCTCCTGTGGCCAAAAAGTCTGATCCGATCCAAGCGATTCGTAGAATAGAACGTATTTCAAGACTAATGAGCAGGCCTAGCAATGCAATAATTAGAGTTGAGATTTTACCTGCCCACACCATTTGTTTCGAATTGGCGAGTGGTCTAAATCTATTTTTGAAAATATCAACGCTAAGTACCAAAGCTCCTGTATTTATCATCGAATCCATGGTTGACATGATTGCGGAGCACAAGCCAACAAACATAAGAGCAGCTAGGCCAACTGGCATGTATTGAATGATCATTGCAGGAACGATACCACCTTCAGGAACCGAATCGAATAGTCCAAGGCTTAAAACACCTGTTAGAGTAACAATAAGGTATAAGGGAATAAAAACCACAAAGGCTAAGGACATCATCTTTTTTGCATCTCCGGGTGTTTTCGTAGCCGAAATTCTTTGCCAGATATTGGCTTGTATCATCCATGAGCAACCAAAGGTAATAATGAACACAAGATTGTTCGAGATGTTATGAAAAAAGGAAAAGAACTCTGGCTTGTTATTCTTAAGCGCTATTTCTTGAACTTTTTCGAAACCACCGGAATGATTGTAGGCGAAAACAAAGAGTACTATGGCTGCGATCAGTAGAAATACAAATTGAATGATATCAGTAATCACTACACCCTTAAATCCACCAAAAAAGGAGTAGAGTAATACAATGCTAGTTCCTACTAATGCGGCAAGTTTATAATCGATATCGAAAAAGGATTGAAAGAAATTTCCAATAACGACTGCTTGAGTCGCCACACCCAAAATCATGAAAATTAGGATTAAAAGGGAGAGGAGGAAGGCAACTTTTTTATCGTAACGTTCTTCCATCAACTGTGGTTGGGTAATGCTACCAATTTTTCGAATGGCTTTCGAGAAGATATACATCAGAAATGTTGAGAACAGTACTGGCATTCCGTAAATCCAAAATGAACTGATTCCTTGATTAAATCCATGATCGACCAAATCAATTGCTGATCCGCCACCCCACCATGAGGCAATAAAGGTTATCGAGAGTGCCCAAAAGGGGAGTTGTCTGCCAGCTAAAAAATAATCCTCAGTGTTTTTACTTGCTTTCGATCGAAGAACAGTGATCATGATTCCTGTAAAATACAGGGCAAGCAAGACCAAGGAGATATATTGAAGTTGATTCATTTTGGATGTTTCATTTGTTAATTTTCAAAGCTAAGTATTAAAAGTAAGATTTACTTGATGATTAATTAATACAAAAATGCCGATTTGAAGGCTAAATTACACGGAATTATTTCTTTAATAGCAATGGTCTTTTCTCTTAGGTTTTTTATTTTAATTAGAATGGGCTGTGTTATTGTGCTGATATTGAGTTAAAACGATTGCGACTTACATAGTCAAGTATTAATATGTTAAATCATTTAGCTTTACAGTAAAAAAGTATGAAAAAATACGAAAGAAAAGGGGTTTAGCAGATGTGCTTTTTCAAAATTTATCCATAACTTTAATTGAAATTAGAATAATTATGATAATATAAAAACCTTAATAGACTGAATATCAAATCCAAAATCGTTTGCGTATGAACTACCTTAAATTTGACAAGGCTCAGCTGGTAAATACCGAATATTCTTTGAAAAAAGAATTTATACGTACGAACCGAGCGGGCTCATTTGCCAGTTCGACTATTATTAATTGCAACACCCGAAAATATCATGGACTTCTCATCTGTCCAATTGAGAAATTTGGCGGTGAAAATCATGTTCTTTTGTCTTCTCTCGATGAGACTATTATTCAACACGAATCCCCCTTTAACCTTGGGATTCATAAGTTCCCTGGAGAATATAGCCCCAAAGGACACAAGTACGTTCGTGAGTTTGAAATGGATTCTTTTCCTTCCATAACTTATCGTGTTGGTGGAGTTGTCTTAAAAAAGGAGTTTGTTTTAGTAGAAAAAGAACAAAGAGTATTAATTCGTTATACTTTATTGGAAGCTAATTCGGCTACAACAATAAGATTACAACCATTTTTAGCTTTTCGTAACATTCATGCTCTTACGAAAGCGAATTTAGATGCAAATACTCGATCAGAGTGTATTAAGAATGGTGTAAAGCTTTGTTTGTACAAAGACTTTCCTTATTTGAATATGCAAACATCCAAAAAGGCTGAATTTGTTCATGTTCCTGATTGGTATTACAATATAGAATACAAGGAGGAGAAAAAAAGAGGCTATGAATGTCACGAAGATCTTTTTGTTCCAGGATATTTTGAAATGCTAATAGAAAAAGGAGAGACAATAACCTTTTCGGCAGGAACCAAGGAAATTGATCCTGCTAAGATTGAAAAACAATTTACCTCTGAATTAAAAAAGAGAGACAAACGAGATAGCTTCGAAAGTTGTTTGGAGCATTCTGCGGTTCAGTTTTTTGCAAAAAATGGAAAAGAAACGGGCATCATTAATGGTTTTCCTTGGTTTAGCACAAGCGAAAGAAATACCTATTTATCCTTACCTGGATTAACATTGGCAAGAGACGATGAGAAGACTTTTTTGGATGTTTTTTCTACAGTTTTTGAAAGAATTTGTAATCGCTTTTCATCAAATCCGGATGTAAATGAAGGTCGATTCTCAGTTGACGTACCTTTATGGGCGTTTTGGACCCTACAGAAGTACATTGAATTTGGAGCTGATAAAAAAGAGATTTGGAAGAAATATGGTAAGAAGTTAATAGAGGTACTTCAAAATTATAAACATGGATCCAATTTGTCTATAAAAATGCACGATAACGGTTTGTTGTGGGTTATAGAGCAAGGTGTAACCTGGATGAACGTACGAAACAAAGGCGTTTGTTTAAACCGACGTATGGGGTATGTGGTAGAGCTAAATGCATTATGGTACAATGCTGTTCGGTTCGCTCTCGATTTAGCAAAAGAGGCAAAAGATACGAGTTTTATTGCCGATTGGGAAGCTCTTCCAGAGGAAATAGAAGAGTCTTTTTTAGCAACTTTTTGGAATAAAGAAAAAGGCTATTTATCGGATTATGTAGATGATACCCATCAAAGTTGGGCTGTTCGTCCAAATCAACTGTTTGCTGTTTCGCTTCCCTATTCATGCTTAAAGAAAAAGAAGAAAAAAGCCATTTTGGATGTGATCGAGAAAGAGCTTTTAACCTCGAAAGGATTAAGAACTTTATCGCCTAAAAATCATGAATATTTAGGGGTGTTTGGAGGCAGTGAAGAGAAACGAAATTTGGCCTTTCACCAAGGATCTGTTTTTCCATGGTTGTTTGGGCATTATGCTGAGGCTTATCTTACTCTTTATAAAAAAGGAGGAGAAGCTACCATCGATCGATTACTAGATGGTTTTGAAGATTGTTTGCATGAACATGGATTGGGTACTATTTCGGAGATTTACGATGGAAATCCTCCACATCGACCTAACGAGGCTACATCTTATGCACTTAGTGTTGCTGAGATTATAAGAGTAAAGAAAATGTTATTACAAAAATCTGATAAATAATCTGTGTATGAAAGTTCTAATGTTTGGGTGGGAATTTCCACCGCATATTTCGGGAGGATTGGGCACAGCTTGTTATGGATTAACCAGAGGCTTAGCCAAAATTGACGATTTGGACATCATTTTTGTTGTACCAAAAGCCCATGGTGACGAAGATCAAAGCAAAATGAAATTGGTTGGTGCCAATGGTGTTTCTATTGAGCAAGTTCAAACTCACATCGAAAATTTTAAAACTCAACATACCTATTTGGAAGTTGAGTCACAATTAATACCCTATAATGATCCGGATGAATATTATACATTTAGGAGTCAGGATTTGTATGGGCAAAACAAGTTTTTTAAGGTAGATAAAGAAGGTAAGCTTGAGTTTAGTGGTAAATATGGTGCAAATCTTATCGAAGAGATATACAAATACGCCTATGTTGCTTCTACCATTGCTGATAATCATGAACATGATGTAATTCATGCTCACGACTGGTTGTGTTATCCTGCAGGAATAGCAGCCAAAGAGGTTTCAGGTAAGCCATTGGTGATTCATGTGCACGCTACTGATTTTGATCGAAGTGGTGGAAATGTGAATCCTAAAGTTTTTGAAATTGAGAAAAAGGGTATGGATGCTGCTGATCAGATTATTGCAGTAAGTAACCTAACTCGGAATATTGTAATTGAAAAGTATGGACAAGATCCTGCTAAAGTAAAAACGGTTTACAATGCTGTTGAGCCAGTTACAATTGAAGAAAAGCTGAAGGTGAAAAAGGGCGTGAAAGAAAAGGTTGTGACTTTTTTGGGTAGAATTACCATGCAGAAAGGACCTGAGTATTTTGTTGAGGCAGCTTATGAAGTATTGAAGAGGACAGAGGATGTTCGCTTTGTGATGGCGGGAAGTGGAGATATGTTAGAGAAGATGGTTGAGCGTGCTGCCCAATTGGGAATTAGCGATAAATTTCATTTTACAGGCTTCTTGAAAGGTGATGATGTATTTCAAATGTTCTTGCTGAGTGATGTGTATGTAATGCCATCTGTTTCGGAGCCTTTTGGGATATCACCATTGGAAGCAATGCAATCTAATGTTCCGGTAATTATTTCAAAGCAATCGGGCGTTTCGGAAATCTTAACACATGCTGTTAAAGTAGATTATTGGGATATTGATGCTATGGCAGATGCCATTTATGGTATCGTTAAATACGATGCTTTGGCTAACGTATTTAAGGAGGAAGGAAAGGAAGAAGTGGACAATTTAAAATGGGCAAATGCCGCCTTAAACGTCCACGATGTTTATACCTCTGCTATTGAATTATTCGAACCATCACTTAAAAATTAAAACTATGAAAGCACTTTGTTTATATTTTCAAGTTCACCAACCATTACGTTTAAGAAGATATCGTTTTTTTGATATTGGAAATGATCATTATTACTATGATGATTATACCAATGAATCGATCATGAGAAATATTGCAGACGAATGTTATTTGCCTGCAAATAAAATAATGCTCGAAATGATCAAGAAGCAAAAAGGAAAGTTTAAAATTTCCTTCTCGATTACGGGTATTGCTTTGGATCAGTTTGAGCAGTATGCACCAGACGTGATTGCTAGTTTTCAAGAATTGGCAAAAACAGGTAGTGTTGAATTTTTAGCAGAAACCTACTCGCATTCTTTGGCTGCACTAACAAACCAAGATGAGTTTGTTGAGCAAGTTAAAAGTCATAGCGATCGCATCGAGAATTTATTTGGCATGCGTCCAACTGTTTTTCGCAATACCGAATTGATTTATTCGGATGAAATTGGCGAAATGGTTGCCAAAATGGGCTACAAAGCCATTTTAACAGAAGGAGCAAAACATATTTTGGGATGGAAGAGCCCTAACTATTTGTATTGCAATGCCATTAATCCGAAATTGAAAATTCTCATGAGGAATTACAAGTTGAGTGATGATATTTCATTCCGTTTTTCTTCTGAAGGATGGAAAGAATGGCCATTAACAACTGGTAAGTTGGTTGGTTGGCTCAACGATATGGATCCAAAAGAAGATTTGGTGAACATTTTCATGGATTACGAAACTTTTGGTGAGCATCAGAAAAAGGAATCGGGAATCTTTGAGTTTTTAGCTCATTTACCTGCTGATGTAATTTCAAAATCGAAATTTGAATTTGCTACACCTGCAGAATTAGCGGAGAATTATCAACCTATTGCGCAGGCACATGTGCCAAACGTTATTTCCTGGGCCGATGAGGAGAGAGATCTTTCTGCTTGGTTGGGTAATAAATTGCAAAACGAGGCTTTTTCGAAATTATACGCTTTGCGCGATGATGTTTTAGCAGTAAACGATGATCGAATTAACAAGGATTGGAAATTTTTACAAGCGAGTGATCATTTTTACTACATGTGTACAAAGTTCTTTTCCGATGGTGATGTACATTCTTACTTTAATCCGTACAGTTCACCTTACGATGCTTTTATCAATTACATGAATGTGTTAAGTGATTTCCAAATTCGTTTGAAAGAACTGAAAGATGGAATTGCTGTAAATCCTGAAGAATTAAAAAGTCAATTAGTCGAAAAAGAGAAATTGATTTCGAAATACGAAAGAGAATTGAAAGATTTGAAGAATCAATTTTCGCAAGCCGAATAAGTCGGTACTTTCAATTGATATGATGGAATAAATAAGAGGATGTGATAAGATAACATTCTCTTATTATTTAGATAATTAAAAGAATATGTTTTTGTTAGATCTTGGGTTAATTGTTCAAAAGGATAAAGTATTTAAGCCGATGAATAACAGTGAGTTATATGCGTATGAATAAAAGAAAGATAACACCGGATTATGTATTCGAGGTTAGTTGGGAAGTTTGTAATAAGGTGGGTGGAATTCATACTGTAATTTCGACTAAGGCCTTGACATTAAAACCTTTGTTTGAGGATAATATTATCTACATCGGACCTGATTTTAACAGTCAGGAACACAGAGATAAAGAGTTTGTTGAAGATGTACAATTATTCTCGGAATGGCGAACACAAGCACTTCGTGAAGGATTATCAGTTCGAATTGGTCGATGGAAAATTCCAGGGAATCCAATTGTCATTTTAATTGATTTTTCAAGTTTAATGCCTCTTAAAGATTCGGTATATACGAAACTTTGGGAAGTTTATCGCTTGGAATCATTGTATGGACATGATGATTATGATGACGCTGCTATGTTTGGTTATGCTAGTGGTAAAGCAATTGAGAGCTTTGTGAAGTTTAATGAGCTATCCGATCAAAAGGTTGTTGCTCAGTTTCATGAATGGATGACAGGTTCTGGGTGTTTGTACATAAAAGATAGTGCTCTGGATATTGCAACTGTATTTACAACCCATGCTACGATGTTGGGTAGAGTGTTGGCAAGTAATTATGAAAATTTGTATGACAATCTGAAATATTTTAATGCAATTGAGAAGCCGAGACAGTATAATGTAACAGCCAAATGTTCTTTGGAAAAATGTGCTGCTCAGGCGGCAGATTGTTTATCCACGGTAAGTGAAATTACGGCAAGAGAATGTGCACACTTTCATGATCGTTCGGTAGATGTTGTTATGCCAAATGGTTTTGAAGACGATTTTGTTCCTGATGAGGAAGAGCTGAAAATAAAGGCAGGTAATGCTAAAAAGAATCTTCGAAAAGTTGCAGAGGCATTAATTGGTTATGAATTGGCAGATAATGCATTGCTAATAGGAACAGGAGGAAGATATGAATACAAAAACAAGGGAATTGATGTCTTTCTTGAGGCTTTAGCTCAATTAAATGAGAATAAATATTTTGACCGAAATGTTGTTGCTTTCTTTTTAATACCGGGCGATCAAAGAGGAGCAAGAAAAGATTTGCAAGAGAATTTGAGTAACTATCCAGAAAAGAAACCATTGATAACACCTTTTTTAACGCATTATCTGGGCAATGTAGACCAAGATGAAATATTGCGTAAAGTGAAAGAGTTGGGGTTTGGGAATGGTCAAAATGAAAGAGTTAAAGTCATTTTTGTTCCTACTTACCTAGATGGTGCGGATGGAATTTTCAATAAATCATATTACGAACTCTTAATGGGATTAGACCTATCGGTTTTTCCATCCTACTATGAGCCGTGGGGATACACACCAATGGAAAGTGTCGCTTTTAGTGTTCCAACAATTACAACATCATTGGCTGGATTTGGCCAATGGGTTCGTATGATTGGAGAAGCTGGAAAAGGTGGCGTTGAGGTAGTGGAACGTAACGACTCTAATACAAAAGAAGTGGTGTCTAGTATTGCTTCTTACATTCAAAATTTTGCAGTAAAATCCATCGATGAACTGTTACTGTGTCGGGAAAATGCCAGAAGTATTGCAGAGCGAACTCTTTGGGGAAATTTTATTGGAAATTATCATCAAGCCTACGAAATAGCAATCAAGAAAAATATGGAGAAAAGAAATGAATCAGACGCGTATGTAGAGACAGGAAATAACCTGAGCATACCAAAAAGTAATCATATACATTGGCGTAAATTAATTATTGAGTCGAACTTACCTAAAGAACTAATAGGTTTAGAAGAATTATCGAAAAATTTATGGTGGTGTTGGAATTACCGCGCAATTGATCTTTATAAATCAATAGATAAGAAATTATGGATTAGTTGTAAGAAAAATCCAATTCTTCTTCTAAAGCAGGTGCCAAATTCTCGAATGAATGAATTGGCAGGAGACAAAGAGTTCATGGCTAAGTATTCGTCGGTTATTAAAGAATTTAATGATTACATGAATGAAAAGCCAGAGGAAGGTCAACCTAAGATTGCGTATTTCAGTATGGAGTATGGCTTGAATAACAATCTAAAAATATACTCTGGAGGTTTAGGTATTTTAGCGGGTGATTACTTGAAGGAAGCAAGTGATTCGAATGTGGATATGGTTGCTGTTGGTTTTATGTATCGTTTTGGATATTTTACACAGCGTTTGTCCTTGAATGGAGAGCAATTGGTAGAGCTTGATGCTCAGAAATTTTCTCAACTACCAATTAGTAGAGTTCGCGATTCAGCAGGAATAGAGAAGTCGATAACATTCTCATTAGAAGGAAGAACCGTTATTGCTAAGATTTGGAAAGTAGCAGTTGGACGTATTTCATTGTATTTGTTAGATACGGATACAGAAATGAATGAAGAACAAGATCGTTCTTTAACGCATCAGCTGTATGGGGGAGATTGGGATAATCGTATTAAGCAAGAGATTCTTTTAGGTTTGGGTGGTATTAAAACACTTGAAGTTTTGGATATTGAGCCTGATTTGTATCATTGCAACGAAGGACATGCTGCCTTGATTAATGTTGAACGATTGATTAATTTGATTGCTAAAGGATATCGATACGAAGAGGCATTGGAAATTGTTAGATCTTCTTCTTTGTTTACGACTCATACGCCTGTGCCAGCTGGTCATGATACTTTTTCTGCAGATATGATTCGACATTACTTATCGTATGTGCCAGAGCAACTAAAATTAGATTGGGATCAATTTTTAGCTTTGGGTAGAGTAAACCCACTGGATTACAATGAGAAATTCTCGATGAGTAATTTGGCAGCCAATACTTCTGTAGCTATGAATGGTGTAAGTATGTTACATGGTAAAATTTCTCAGGAGATGTTCAATAATCTTTACCAGGGATATTTTCCAGAGGAATTGCACATTGGTTACGTAACCAATGGAGTTCATTATCCTAGTTGGACTGCTCAGGAGTGGAGAAGTTTGTACGAAAAGGAATTTGATGCAGGCTTTGTGAATGATTTGTCTAATAAAGATTATTGGCGAAAAATATATGATGTGCCAGATAAGAAAATCTGGAAAATCAAAAATACCCTACGCAAAAAGTTGATTGATTTTGCAAAGAAGAGATTTCAGGAAAATTGGGTGAAAAGATATGAGGATCCTCGTGCATTAGTAGATATAATTGATTCTATCGATGAGAATGCTTTAACAATTGGTTTTGCTCGTCGATTCGCTACTTATAAAAGAGCTCACTTGTTGTTTAGTGATTTGGATCGCCTGTCGAAATTATTAAACAATCCAGAAAAACCTGTGCAGTTTATCTTTGCAGGAAAAGCTCACCCTGCAGATAAAGCTGGTCAAGATTTAATTAAATTGATCGTTGAGATTTCTCGCCGACCAGAATTTGAAGGAAAGATATTGTTCTTGGAAAATTACGATATGGAACTTGGACAACGCTTGGTGAAAGGTGTAGATATTTGGATGAATACACCAACTAGACCATTGGAAGCATCTGGAACTTCAGGAGAGAAAGCTGTAATGAATGGCGTGCTTAACTTTAGTGTTCTAGATGGATGGTGGTTAGAAGGATATCGTGAAGGTGCTGGTTGGGCACTAACCGAGAATAGAACATACGATAATCAAGGTTTTCAGGATGAATTAGATGCTCAAACCATTTATTCAATGTTTGAAAATGAAGTTATCCCTCTTTATTATGATCGTGATAAAAATGATATTCCAGTAGCTTGGATTCAGTACGTTAAGAAATGTATTGCAGAAATTGCTCCTGAGTATACAACCAAGAGAATGATAGATGATTACAAGGATCGTTTTTACAATAAGATGCACAAGAGAGTGCTAAAATTAAAAGAAAACGATTACCAGATAAGTAAAGATGTTGCTGCCTGGAAACAGAGAATTCTTAATGGTTGGGATCAAATAGAAGTTGTATCAGTTGATACGCCAAGTACACCAAAGCATAAATATCAATCTGGTGAAAAATACCATATGGAAGTGGCTCTTGATCTGAAAGGATTAATCGACGAATCGATAGGTGTGGAGTTGGTTCTAAGAACTGCAATGGACAATCAAAAACCAGGTCCAATTAGAACGGAGCAATTGATATTTGATCGCAAGGTCGATACATTGGCATTTTACCGTCTGGATTTAGAATTAAACGATCCAGGAATATTTGATTTTGGTCTTAGAATGTATGCTTATAATTCAGAATTAGCGCATCGACAAGATTTTAATTACGTTAAATGGATTTAATTTGCACTATAAAACAAAGGCTGTTTCGATAAGAAACAGCCTTTGAATTATACTGGAAAGTATTTTTTAATCTTATTGAGAAGGATCTGTTTGTTAATTGGTTTAGAAACATAGTCATTACAACCTGCATTTATACATTTGGATCGGTCCTCTGCTAAACCATATGCCGTTTGCGCAATAATAATAATGTCTTTATTAAATGAGCGAATTTCCTCAGTTGCCTCATAACCATTTTTCCCTCTGAATTTAATGTCCATCAAAATTAGATCAATATCTGTATGCTTTTTGCACATTTCGATAGCACCTTCTCCGGTGTCTGTTTTTAATGTTTGTTTACTGAATGGTTTAACCACAGAAGATAAAAAATAATCAGATGCTTCATCATCTTCTGCAATTAGAATAGTAAGAGGTTTAATCATTGGCTTCTGGTTATCTGCGGTGATTTTAATATGCTTTTTTGATTTAATCTCAGAATTGTAAGGAAGTGAAAAATAAAATTCAGAACCTTCTCCATATTTGCTATTTACCCAAATATTTCCATCCAGCATTTCAACATACGCTTTTGTTATTGATAGTCCAAGGCCAGCTCCTTGTAAGGCTTTTCGATCTAATATATCAGCTTGAACAAAACGATCGAAAATGGCATTTAATCTGCTGGATAATATCCCTGTGCCAGTATCTTTTACAAAGAATTCTAACTCATTGTTTTTTTTCTGATAACCAAAGTTAATTGTACCTGAATCTGTATATTTTATGGAATTATTAATCAGTTTTACTAGAATAGAATACAATTTTTCTTTGTCAGTTCTTAAATATGCTTCTTTATTAAGTAGGGCTTTATCCAAATTAAACATTATTCCTTTTGCTTCAATTTCAGGCTTGAAAAAGTCATATATGTAATCCAATTGATCATTAATGTTTGTAGTGGTTATTGATAATTCCATTTGACCAGATTCAATTTTAGAGATATCCATTAAATCATCAATAATATTGAGCATTCGAGTTCCACTTTCCTCAATTATCGTAAGGTATTTTAATTGTTTCTCGCCCGTTATTTTTTGATCTTTCAGAAGGTCAGAAAAACCCAATATTCCATTCATTGGAGTTCTAATTTCATGACTCATATTGGCAAGGAATGCAGATTTCAAACGATCACTTTCTTCTGCTTTTTCTTTGGCATGGATAAGATCGATTTGGACTTTATTGATGTCAGTAATGTCAATAAATGTAGCAAGGAAATTATCATGTATTGTAATCCCTGATATGATAATATCTCTAACACTTCCATCCTTACATGTCACCTTATATTCTTCTGATTTAATATCGGTGCCATTTTTCATTGCTTTTTCTACAGCATTGTTCCAATTTTCAACAACCCATTTTCGGTATTCAGGATCGGGATATGCTGCAATCCACCACTTTTTAAGATTAGGAACGTCTTCATCTGTATAGCCGAATACTTTTATAAATCTGTCATTCCTGAACGAAATGATCTCATTTTTATCTACATAACATAGCGGAAGAGGAGTTCCTTCCAATAATTTCCTAAACTTATTTTCACTCTCAAGAAGGGCAATTTCGGATTCTTTTTTAGTAGTGACGTCATAGGCACTACCAATAATCGATATTGCTTTTCCTTCTTCATCAAGGATTATTGTTCTGGTATCACTAATCCATCTGTATCCAAGTTTAGGATGTTTAAAACGATATTCTTCTACAATAGGGAATTGTGCGAAATTTCCTGAATATAGGTGCTCAGCATGATCTTTAGACCTTTGTAGATCTTCAGGATGAACGTGTTTTAAAACTTCAGATAATCCTTCTTTTAAAAATAATTCAGAAGGGTATCCGAAAACGTTACTCGTTGAAGGGCTAACATATTCATAGCTCCCAGTTTTAATATTGAAATTGTAAATAACAGAAATTGAATTTTCTAATATGTATTTAAATCTTTTCTGATCCTTTTTTTGAGTACTTATATCTGAGTAGGATATTCCAAAAAAATCATTCTCGAGTGGAAAAGCAACAACTTCTAAATGGCGCTTGTAAATAGGGAAGTATTGTTCGTATGAAATGCTTTTTTTTGTTTCAACTACTTTTGAGTAAATTTTAACAAAATGATCAGTTTCCTTTTTAGAAATAAGTTCAGAAGTTTTTTTATTGAGTAACATTTCAGGTTTAAAACCTGTCTGTTGCTCTGTTGAGTTGTTGACCTTATGATGGATGAAGTCGATAGGATTTCCTAATTCATCTCTTATTATTTGGCAAATAGCCATACCGACAGGATTATCATTAAACATGTTATAAAAACATGCATAACAATTGTCAATGTCGAGAGAGTTATTTGCAGAATTAGTTTTTAGAAGCTCGTTTGCTCTTTCTAAATCTAGCAATTTGTCTATTAATTGTTGCTTTGTCCTATTCTGATAATTCATCGACTATCTTAAAAATTAGATATTAGATTATTGGTTTTTACGTATTTGCAATATTTTGAAAGTTATAGCTAATGACTTTGCAATCAGACTGTTAGTTATTTTTTTAAAATAAATACAAATTACAATATAATAAAAGATCTGGTATTATTTTATTGTTGCTAACTAACTGAATTAATTAATTTTTGTTTTAGTTCAGTAACATCAATTGGTTTGGTGATAAAATCATCAAATGCTAGGTCTGAATATTTATCTCTTTCATGACTCAATACATAAGCTGATTGCGCAATGATTGGCAAGTTTGGTCTGAATTGTTTTATTTGTTTAGCTGCAGAATAACCATCAAGTTTTGGCATTTTAATATCCATTAAGATCAGATCAATTTCCATATTTGTCTTACAAATACGAATTGCTTCTTCACCATTTTTAGCGTGAATGAGTGTAAAGCCTTGATTAACTAAGAACTCTTCGATTAGAAGGTAATTGAATGGTTCATCTTCAGCCACTAAAATTGTATTAAGCTTAGAGCTAATATTAATATCTAGTGTTTTATTCGGCTTCACCTCTGCTTTTTGATAGGGAATGGAGAAGTGAAATGTAGATCCTTTGTCAATAGTAGAATGAACCCAGATTTTTCCACCCAGTAATTCTGCGAAACCTTTAGAAATGGCAAGTCCTAACCCTGTTCCTCCATATTGCTGACTTGTACTTATATTTGCTTGACGAAAACGTTCAAATATCTTTTTTTGATGCAATTTTCCAATTCCAATACCTGTATCCTTCACATAAAACTCGAGCTGATTATTTTTAAGGCTATAGCCTAATTCAATTAGTCCTTTGTGGGTGAATTTTATAGCATTGTTTAAAAGATTTGTGATTATTTGAGTTATTTTGGTTAGATCTGTAACGATTATCGACTCTTTATTATCTAAAGATTTAACACACTTAAATTCAACTTTTTTAGATTTATTGGGCCGAGAAATAGTAAGTAAATCATCAATTAGCTTGTTGATACATACATTTTCGAAACAATTTTCTTCAGAATTAGTATCAATCGAGGATATGGTTAAAATATCATTTACAATAGAAAGCAGTTGGTTTGAACTCTTAATGATAATGGAACGGAATAGTTTTCTTTTATCGTCAAGTAATAATGGATTTTCAAGCATTTCTGAAAAACCAATAATAGAATTCATTGGAGTTCTAATTTCGTGTGATAAATTTTGAATGAAAGCAGTTTTTAATTGGTCGCTTTCTTCTGCTTTTAATTTGGATTTTGTTAACTCTTTATTCTTTTCAATAAGTTTGTGTTCCGCATTTTTAAGATCTGTAATATCTATTGAAAAAACGATAATGCCCTTAATGATGTTGTTTTCATCTCGATAAGGAATTTTATCTGTTCTTAACCATATTTTTTTGCCATCGCTAGAAGGTAAGGTTTCGATTATACCAATTTTAGATTTCCCAGTACGAATAACTTCTA
This sequence comes from Labilibaculum sp. DW002, assembly GCF_029029525.1. Classification (NCBI taxonomy): domain Bacteria; kingdom Pseudomonadati; phylum Bacteroidota; class Bacteroidia; order Marinilabiliales; family Marinifilaceae; genus Paralabilibaculum; species Paralabilibaculum antarcticum. The sequence continues at coordinate 139,020 of NZ_JAKJSC010000007.1, forward strand.
AGTCATCTTCCCAGTATTGATCAGCCATTTCTGGATAGACTTCAGAAGAATGTCTACCTTCAATTTCTTTTTTTGGTATTCCAGATAGCTTAGCGACACTCTCTGTTACACGGATGATGTTATTATTAGTGTCTTTGAAAATAATAACGGCAGGTGCATTGTCTAAAATAACTTGCTGATCATGAATTAGTCTAATTTGATTACTTTCGAATTTTTTTCGTTCGGTTATGTCAACGTGTGTACCAATTATTCTTTGTGCATTACCACTTTTATCGAAAGTTGCTTGTGCGCGAGAAAGAATATTAATCCACCGACCATCTTTGTGTTTCATTTTGAACTCAATTTCAAAACGGTCTCGCTTTTTGTCGATTAACTCCTTTGCCATATCCCATGATTTACTTTTATCATCTTCATGAATTAATTGTTCCCATGCAGATAAATCGTCTGGTAATTCATCGGATTGATAGCCTAGCATTTTTTTCCAGCCCGGAGAATAATAAATCTCATTGGTTTTGAGATTCCAATCATACAAGCCGTCATTTGTAGCATTCATTACCAACTCAAATTGTTTGAGTTTTTTTATATTTTCTTTTTGTTGCTTTTTCGCTCTACTTGCAAGCTCTAATTTATGAATGGTAAACCCGATTACTTCACCTAATTCGTTAAATAAATTAATAAGTTCTTTATTATTGATATTTTTTTCGGGTATTGTTAAAGACAAACACCCAAATGTTGTATTACTAGATGAGATTGGAATTATGAATGCGTGTCTACTCAAGCAATTTTCGGATATTTCACATAAACTGCAGTTTTCTTCCAATTTATTGCGTACTAGAATTTTATTATTTTGAATTGCTCTTTTTGCACAAGCTGGAAAGTCTTTTTTGTCAAATCGTTTAATTGCATTTGGTTTTCCACCATTTGAAGATTTTATAAAACGTTTTTCAGTCCCCAGAGAGTTAGTCAATATAATCCAAGCTGAATGAAAGTTGTTATTGTTTGATATTTGGTCAATAACTTCTCTCATAAGAGAATTTTGACTTTTGGTTTTGATAAGAATTTTATTGATGTGATTAATAAACTGTAGTGCCTGATTGAAAAACATTGTTTGGTTTTCAGGAGAAGAGTTTGATGCGTTAGAGGTATCCTTCATATTGTGGTATTTAAGATAGGCAATAATGAATCCAAAATGGCTTTATAACTAACAGATATATAGTCTATTTAATATGGGTTTTATATTTTTAAAAGCTTTAAATACAATTTATGAAAATGAATTGAGAATTGTACAATTATCTGTTACGAATTGATTAGATAAATTAATATATTTCTTGAATTGGGGTATAAAAAAAAACGATTAGTAATTGACTAATCGTTTTTTATTAATTTAATGTCGTTATTACTTATACTAGAGGAGTGTTGTCCAAATAGGAACCATTGTAGCTATTATTATTATAACCACACTCATTTGTATGTAATAATTGGTTACAAATAAACCCGTAAGGATACTTATATCATCTAATGTGTTTGTTTCAATTGTTCCTGCAGTAGTTGAAGCAGAAGAATTGATCTGTAATCCAGTTGAATCACTCATATTCCATTTAGAGTGCCATATGTTGCTGTATTTCCAAATAATTTTTCGTGCTCCCAAACTAATATTGGCCTGGTTCATCCAGTTGTTATATTCTATTTCACCAACAAGCTCATTATTTTCATTTAGAATTTGTGTTCGTTGTTTGAGAAATCCTGTGGTTTTAAATAAATAGCTTTTGCCATTTATTTCTCCTTCACTGGTTTGCGAGAATTTTTTGTCACGTAGAAGCCCAATTTGCTGGTTGTTCAAATAGATTTTGTAGGCACAATCAAAAATGCCTTTTTTCCAAGTGTATTTTGTGCTCATAGTTTTCAATATACCGAAAAATCAATAATTAATCTCAAATACAAGGTATTGATAGGCATTAATGTGAATAGAAATGCCATGATCTGCAACCCCTTCACTACTTACTTTTAGTGTTTGCTTCGTATCAATTTCATCAAAAATCAATTCTATTGGTCTAGGGATTTCTATAAGCTCCAATGCATGCTTTGGTATTTTAACATGCAAGTCTTGAGGATTAGAATCAAAATTACAAACAATTAGAAGCTTTTGTTCTTTGCAATGTCTTAGAAAAGCATAAACCTTATCCGAATTAAAAAGTTTAAAATCTGTATTCTGCCACATTAAATCGTAAAATTCACCATAGGCGATAGCTGGCATTTGAGTATATTTCAAAATGTTTCGATACGAGTTCTGAAGGTGTTTTTGTTCATCAGATAATAATTCACCATCAAATTTACCATTGTTCATCCACTTTTGATGTTCTGGTAAATTCCAATAATCAAATATCGTTGAGCGGCCATCTGAGCCACTATATCCAGATTCTTCCATTCCAGATTCTCCCATTTCCTGTCCCGAATAAAGCATTGCTGGTCCTCGATGCAGACATGCGGATAAAAGCATTGCCGGTAAGGCTTTTACAGGATTTACTGCAAAAAATGGAGATGCAATTCGCTGCTCGTCATGATTTTCCAGAAAGCGAAGCATGTATTCATCCAAGCCATTTAAGGATTGCCAGCATTGCGTTATTTCTCTTGCTGATTTTTGTCCTTTAATAACTCCTTTAAGGGTATCGTACAAACCAACCTTATCGTACAAGTAATCGAACTTTCCAGTTTTAATGTAAGCTTCGTATAAGTATGGATTGTATACTTCCGCAATGAATAAAATATCAGGAAATACCAATTTTATTTCACCTATTACCCAATGCCAAAATTCTACAGGCACCATTTCTGCCATATCGCATCGAAAGCCATCAACTCCTTTTTCTGCCCAATAGATTAGGATGTCTTTCATCTTTATCCATGTATTCGGAATGGGATCGAAATGTAAGGAATGATTGTTCTGGTAATCGATACCGTAATTTAATTTTACAGTTTCGTACCAATCATTTATTTGAGGAGAACTTGTAAATTGATCATTACCTGTTGCTTTTGCAGGATATTCATAGTATACAATTTGTGAGAAATGACTTCTAATTTCATCAGATAAATGCAAATGTTCATGTGGTAAATAGTAGAAGTTATTGCGAGTAGAAAATCCAACACTACTATCATCTTCTTCACCAAAGTCTGAAATATCTTTGGGTTTTGCATCTGAATGATATTCTCTTGCTAAATGATTGGGGACAAAATCGATTATTACCTTCATTGTATTTTGATGGGTACGATCAATCAAATCTTGAAATTCTTGCATTCGATGATTTACATTCTCAGCCAAATCCGGATTCACATCATAGTAATCTTTAATTGCATAAGGTGATCCAGCTTTGCCTTTTATTACCAGTGGATTACCATGTGGAATTCCAGCTTCCGGATAAGCTTCAACAATTGCATGCTCAATAATTCCTGTATACCAAACATGAGTTATACTAAGTTTTTTGATTTCTTGAAGCGCCTTGTTCGTGATGTCGTTGAATTTTCCACATCCGTTTTTATTTCTAGAACCATTAATAACTGGCGCTGTGTTTTTATTTCCAAACAATCGTGGGAATAGTTGATAAATTACCGGTTTGTGAATGTTCATGTTTAAAAAATAGGTTTTGAAGGAATGTGTTTAAATACCAAGGCAGTTCTACTTGGCAAGTAAAGATAAACTCTGTGATTTCTTGCCATTGCTGCTTCTGGTTTTGATCGGTATAGGATGTTTTCATTAATTCGATCAAAGCCTCCATATTTTGGATGGTCGGAATTTAAAACCATTTGATATTTGCCAGGAGTTGCAGGAATGCCATAGTATGTGAGAGATTTACTTGGGTTTAAATTGAAAACAAAAAGCAAGTCATTTCTCTGAATGGCCAAAACCTGATTGTCTTCGTCAGCTTGTAAACATTTAATATTACTAGCCTGCATAAAATTAGACTCATTTTGCAAGGCAATCATATCTCTATCAAATTCGTTTAAGTTCTCGAAACGTAAGCTTGTATTGTCAAGTAAACTCCATTGGCGTCTTGCATGTTTGTAAGACCAATTATTACCTTCTCGAGGGAAATCAATCCATTCAGGGTGACCGAATTCATTGCCCATGAAATTTAAATATCCGTTTCCAGCGCAAGAAAGAGTTAATAAGCGAATGATTTTATGAAGTGCAATTCCTCGATCAACAATTAAATTTTCACTGGACTTATCCATGCTATCATACATTGCTTTGTCAAGCAACCTGAAAATTAAAGTTTGATCCCCAACCAAAGCCTGATCATGCGACTCGGCATAGCTAATTGTTTTTTCTTCAGCGCGTTTGTTCGATAATTCATAAAAGATGTTACCAACTTTCCAGTTTTCATCTCTTTGTTCTTTAATTAGTTTGATCCAATAATCAGGAATTCCCATAGCCAATCGGTAATCGAAATCTAAACCACCATCATCTAGAGGAGAAGCTAAACCTGGGTATCCACTCATCTCTTCGGCTACACTTATTGCGTTCGGATTGTATTCATGAATCAACTTGTTAGCAAGGGTCAAATAACAAATTGCATCTTCATCTTGTTCTGCATCAAAATACATTTTATAACTGGTAAAATCTCTGGACAAACCATGATCGTAATAAAGCATACTTGTTACACCATCAAAACGGTAGCCATCAAAATGATATTCTTCTAGCCAATATTTAATATTCGATAATAAAAGGTGCAGAACTTCATTTTTGGCATAATTATAACATAGAGAATCCCATGCAGCATGTTCTCTTCGTTCATCTGCATGAAAAAATTGATGAGGAGATCCATCAAAATTACCAATTCCTTCTAGCTCATTTTTAACAGCATGAGAGTGAACGATATCCATAATTACCATAATGCCCAAGGAATGGGCTTCGTCAATTAAGCCTTTTAAATCTTCAGGTGTTCCAAAACGAGATGATGCAGCGAATAGACTCGAAACATGATAACCAAAAGAGCCATAATAAGGATGCTCTTGAATTGCCATTAATTGAATGGTATTGTAACCAGCTTTATGAATCCTCGGTAATACAAATTCCCGGAACTCATTATAGGTGCCAACTCCTTCTTTTTCTGTTGCCATGCCCACGTGAGCTTCATATATAAGAGGAGAATTGTATTTCTGTCTTTTCTTTTCGTGTTGCCAATCGAATGTTTCATTCGGATACCATACTTGTGCTGAGTAAAGTAAAGTGTCTGAGTCTTGAATAACCCGATTACTCCATACAGGAATTCGTTCACCACTTCCGTCCGACCAATGCAGTATTAGTTTGTAAAGATCTTTGTGATCTAATTGGTCCAAATCTAATACCAATTCGAAGTTGCCATTATCATCTTTTGTAAATTGATATTTTGGATTTTCTTTCCACTCGGAAAAATCTCCGATAAGGTACATTTCAGAGGCATTAGGTGCCCACTCGCGAATAATCCAGTTTTGATCTGTACGATGAATTCCGTAATAATGATGGCCATTAGCGAAATTAGATAAACTTGAATCACATAATTCTTTTTCCTTTTTTGAAGTGGCGTCTATTCTCTGTTGAATCACAAATTGGAATTCTTCCAATAAAGGATCCGATTGAATGATTTTAAGTGGTTTAATCATAAGCAATATAAGTGTTCCAGGTTAGGAAGTAAGTCGTAGGTGCGACAAGCTTAAAGATACAATTTATCTTTTGTAATTATTTAATTATTGAATGAAGTTTTTGAGGATTTTGCATTGCTGATTACAATCCTTATGAAAGAATTAAATACGCAGTTAATTAAGTCGGTTTTAATTTAAAAAAGAGGATTTAAAATGGACGGAATTGTTTCATTTTATTAGATATGTTCCTTTTGGTTGATAATAGTGTTTGAATTCTAAAATGATTGTGTGATTTTATTTAATATTTATTAAAGTACTTAGTAGTTAGGGGATTGTGTTCGCTGATTTTTTTGATTTATTTGCATTTTGCAATCGTTTTAACCAAATTAGATAAGAAATGGACTAAATAGAACATTTTGTATGGAGCAAAACTGCTTAATTCACATTATAAAAAATACTAAATAATTACTGCAGGAAATTTTGTTAAGTAAACCCTAGCCCGAAGGAAGCCTATCTCTACAATTGATCCTGTGAAAAATTTATTCTATGAAAAAATTAATTAATAAGGTAGACGATGTAGTTGTTGAACAAATGGAAGGAATAGCTGCAGCTCATAGTGGTATTAAGATTAATCTTGAGCCAAAATTCATGTATCGTTCGGATTCTCCGATTAGCACTAAGGTAGCACTTGTTTCAGGTGGAGGAAGTGGGCACGAGCCAATGCATGGCGGGTTTGTTGGAATGGGAATGTTGGATGGAGCTTGTCCTGGAGAAATGTTTACTTCGCCTACACCAGACCAAATGCTTGAATGTGCAAAGCAAGTAAATGGTGGTCCAGGTGTTCTGTTTTTGGTGAAGAATTATACTGGTGATGTAATGAATTTCGATATGGCAACAGAAATGTTGCACGAAGAGGGAATTGCAGTTCAAAGTATTCTAGTTGATGATGATGTTGCCGTAAAAGATAGTCTTTACACAGCAGGAAGACGTGGAGTTGGAACAACTGTATTAATGGAGAAGATTGTTGGTGCAGCTGCTGAAGCAGGTTACGATTTGGATCAATGTGCTGATTTAGCTAGAAAGGTAAATTGTAGTGGTAGATCAATGGGAATGGCTTTAACTTCATGTATTGTACCTGCAGTTGGGAAAGTAAATTTCGAAATTGGTGATGATGAGATTGAGTTTGGAGTTGGTATACATGGCGAACCAGGAAGAAAAAGAATGCCGCATACTACTGCTGACGAAATTACAAGCATGATGGTTGATAGTATTTTGGATGATGAAGATTATACGAGAACTGTAAGAGAGTGGGATAGAACAAAAGGAGAATGGGAAGATAAAGAAATTACCAGTGAAGCTTTAAAAGCAGGTGATGAGGTAATTGTAATGGTTAATAGTTTAGGTGGAACCCCAGTTTCTGAGTTGTATGTTGTTTACCGAAAGCTTGCTGAAATTTGCGAAGCAAAAGGAATTAAGATTGTAGAAAAACTAGTTGGACCATATATTACTTCTCTTGAAATGCAAGGATGTACAATTACGATGGTTAAGGCAGATGAAGAAATTAAGAAATTTTGGAATGCGCCTGTAAATACTCCAGGTCTTCGTTGGGGAGTATAAGTTGAGAATTAAGTAAAAGATAAGATCGGGATGTTTTAATCAATTTAAGACATCCTGATTTAATATATTCTAAGCCATTTAGTAAGTAAAGGTGAGCTTAGGTAAAAAGATTTAATTAAAAAATTAACCTAATGAATGTAATATCACAAGTTCAGATTAACGATTGGTTGAAAGAAATCGCAGTAGTGATGAGTAAAGACAAAGATTATCTTTCTCAGTTAGATGCTGCAATTGGTGATGCCGATCATGGAGTGAACATGGATCGAGGTTTCCAGAAAGTTTTAGGGAAATTAGAATCCTTTAATGGTCAAGATATAGGAGCAATTTTTAAAAATACAGGAATGACTTTAATTTCTAGTGTTGGTGGTGCTTCTGGTCCTCTTTATGGGAAGTTTTTCATGCAAATGGGCATGGCTCTGAAGGGGAAGATGGAACTGAATTTAGAAGATCTTAAAGAAGGTATTTCTAAAGGTTTAGATGGTGTGAAAGGAATAGGAAAAGCTTCTCTTGGTGATAAAACCATGGTTGATGTTTGGATACCTGTGGTTGAATCACTTAATGAATCTGTTAATGAGCAGGAAACATTAGAGATAGCAGCTGCAAAAATGGTAGAAGCTGCAGAAACTGGACTGAAATCGACAATTAATATGATTGCCAGAAAAGGTAGAGCAAGTTACTTGGGAGAAAGAAGTATTGGACATCAAGATCCTGGAGCTACTTCTTCATGTTCTATAGTTAAGGTATTGCAGGGAATTATTGTAGAAAATAAATAAGGAAAAATGATAGGTCTAGTAATCGTCTCGCATAGTAAGATGTTGGCAGAAGGTGTCAAAGAACTTGCCTCGCAAATGGGTCAAAATAAAGTGAAGATAGAAGCTGCAGGTGGGCTTGATGATGATGATAATCCTATCGGAACAGATCCAATGAAAATTGAACAGGCCATTCGTGATGCTTATTCCGAGGATGGGGTGTTGGTTTTAATGGATATAGGAAGTGCAATTATGAGTGCTGAGCTAGCGCTAGATTTTCTGGAAGATGATATGCGCGATAAGGTGATACTGTGCGAAGCTCCTCTTGTGGAAGGAGCAATTGCTGCTGCTGCACAAGCCATGTCTGGTTCCAATATAAAAGATGTAATTGCTGAGGCCAAGAATGCATTGCATGCAAAAAATGTTCTTTTACAACCAGAAGAGGAAGAAGTTCTTCCTGATGAGCAAAAAGAGATTCCTTTAGAAGGGAAAAACATACAAATTACAGTTCCTAACAAGCAAGGACTACATGCAAGACCTGCAGCAAAGCTAATTGAGATCGTGAATCGTTTTGATGCCACAGCTTTGGTTAGTGTTAACGGGAAAAAACCTGTTTCAGCATCAAGTATTAGTCAGGTGGGTACTTTGGGAGCTAAAAAGGGTGAAGTTTTAGATTTTGTTCTTTTTGGAAAAGATGCAGATCAGTTGGAAAAGGCCTTAATTGATTTTCGAGATGCTAATTTTGGAGATGATGATAAGGAGATAATCGAAACAAGTATAAAAATAGAAAAGACAGAAACTTCTGATGGTGCAATTCATGGGATTGCTGCTTCTGAAGGAATTGCAGTAGGCAAATCTTTATGGTTTAGAAAAGAATTGCCAATCCTTAATAAGGAAAGTGTTGAAGATGCAAATCATGAAATTTTCTTGCTGCACCAATCGATCGATCGGGTCATACAAGAATTGGGAGCCATTCAAAAGAAAATTACAAGTGAACTGACCAAAGAAAAGGCAGAGATCTTTGATTTCCACAAACTGCTCTTGCAAGACCAAGATTTACTTAAGGAAGTAGAAGACACAGTTCGCAATGAAAAATGTAATGTTGCTTATGTTTGGAATGGCCAAATCAAGAAATTGGAAACAGAATATTTAGCAATGGATAGTGTCTATTTGCAAGAACGTGCTGCTGATGTCGTAGAAGTTGGGAATAAGGTTCTTTTGGAGCTGTTGGGTGTTGCAAAAAAGGAGTTGATTCTTACTCATCCTTGTATTATTGTTACCGATGAATTGGGCCCAGCCGAAACAATGAATTTGGATCTTAATTTGGTTCAGGGAATTGTAACAAGAACAGGCGGAGAGACTTCTCATTCTGCAATTTTATCACGATCCTTGGGTATTCCAGCAATTGTTGGGTTAGGAGATGAGATCGATCAGATTAAGGATGGCGAGGAAATTGCCATTAACGGTGGAGCTGGGGATATATGGACGGCGAATCATCCAGATGTAATTGCAGACTTAAGAAAATGTAAAGAGCTTGAGGAAGCAAAAAGACTAAAAACTCTTACTAAAGCCAAAGAACCGGCTGTTACCAAAGATGGAAAAACGTATCAGATATTAGCAAATGTAAGTGGACCTAAGGAAGCAATTATTTCTTACGATAATGGAGCCGAAGGAGTAGGTCTTTACAGAACGGAGTTTCTATTTATGAATAGAGATGAAGCTCCATCCGAAGAGGAACAATATCAGGCATATAAAGCGGTTTGTGAGAATATGAAAGGTTATCCTGTTACCATTCGAACACTTGATGTAGGCGGAGATAAACCCATTCCATATCTTGATATTCCAGCAGAAAATAATCCATTTTTAGGCTTAAGAGGTATTCGATACTGCTTACAGAATACAGAATTGTTTAAAACGCAACTTAGAGCAATTTGTCGTGTCTCTGCAGAATACGATCTTCGCGTAATGTATCCAATGGTTGGTGTGATAGAAGAGGTTCTTTCGGCGAATGAATTACTTCGGGAAGTACAAGCAGATTTGAACAAAGAGGGAATCCCTTTTTCAAATAAGATGAAAGTTGGTGTAATGATAGAAGTGCCATCAACGATATTTTTCATTCCACAATTGGCTTTAGAGTTGGATTTCTTGAGCATTGGAACCAATGATCTTACGCAGTATTTATTGGCTTTAGATCGAGATAACAATAGTGTGGCTAAATATCATAGTCCCTTTCATCCAGCGGTGTTAACAGCTATTCAAGAAATATTAATTCGTTCGAAAGAAGCAGGAATAGAGGTGAGTATGTGTGGCGAATTGGCTGGGAACCCTAAGGCAACTGGTTTGCTAATTGGTTTAGGTCTTGAGAAATTTAGTATGAACAGTCCAGCTATTCCTAAAACGAAAGAAATAATTCGTGGAATGAATGTTGTTGATAATCAGACTGGTTTTCAGGTAGATTCATCAATTCGAACACTGGAGGAGCTTAAAAAATCAATTGGGGAAGGATAAGCCAGGAGTTATACTTCTTAAGTTTATTAATTATTACTTACTTTCATATTGATTTGTAAAATGAAATAGATTGCAAATTAGAGGGACTTCAGACCCCTAATTTGCATTCACTATTAAATAAAAGATAAATAAGGTGATTAGCGAGGAATTAAAAGCATATTTTGAACGATCGGAGGTTTGTAAAATTTTAGAAACCGATCAGCAATATATTGTCTATTATTCCAATACCGATCAGGAAGAATTGGAGAAATTCTTTATCGGCGAGCATACCTTAATGTTTATTTTGAAAGGAAACAAAGGAGTAGTTACACCAAATCATTACTATCAGATTGAGGAAGGTGAGGCTATTTTTATTAAAAAAGGTTCAATTCTTATCAACGAAAAGTTGAATCAAGGAAATCAAAATTCAGGCATTTTTATCTTCTTAAAAGAGGAGTTTATTATTGAGTTTGTAGAAAAGTACAAACACATGCTTCACTCTTCCGAAGCCATGGATATAAAAACTTGGGGAGCCTATCAATATCATATGGATTCATGGATGCAGGTGTATATCTCTTCTTTGATTTCATATTTTCAAGTTCTACCTCTCCCTGGCCCTGAATTGTTAAGTAATAAATTAAATGAACTTCTTTTGGTACTTATTTTAGGGCAGGAGCGAACCTATTTTATTAGTTTCCTTAGGGAAATGTTAATGGTTCGCCAATCGGCCATCGATACGGTATTGCAATCAAATATTTACCGTAATCTTAATGTTGATCATCTTGCCTTTCTATCAAACAAAAGCTTGTCGCAATTCAAACGAGAATTTAAGAAAAAGTACAACGACAGTCCGGCCAATTGGATTCGTGTAAAGAGATTAGAATATGCTTCTCATTTGTTAATCAGTTCAGACAAAACGGTTAATGACATTTGCTGGGAATCAGGTTTTTCTAATGTATCTCACTTTTGTCAGCTTTTTCAGAAGCAATATGGAACTTCTCCTTTAAAATATCGAAATGTAATTCGTGATTAGAACAATGGTAACTGTTTAATTCTATTTTCAATTCTTGAAGGAATATACCTACATCTCGTTATTTTCAATCCGTTTTTATTATCTTAATAGGATAAATGATATGTGAAACATTGGGGGAATAACGAATGAACGTATGAGATCTGAAAAATTCCAAAATGAAGTTGATTTAAAATACCAACTGTATAATAGTATTTTTTTAACCTTGCCATTGGATGGAATTCATGGAACAGGAATATTAATTCCTATACTTAAAAATGAATGTTCGAAAGGATTAAAGGAGGGGAAATCGCCAATTGAGATTCTGAATCTTTTTTTTGAGAAACAAACCTCTTTTCGAACCGAAAAGGAGCAATTGGATTTTATGTTTCGGGTAATTCATTACATTGAAAGGCAAGTCGTGTTATTAGATGCAGTTGAGGATGCTGAATTTGATAAATTGAATGATATAGATGGTGCTGGAAGTTTAAAAGCATTGAAATCGAAAATAAAGCGTAAAGACAAATGGGATGAGGTAAAAAGTGATTTGGAAAAATTTGCTGTCCGTATTGTTTTAACTGCCCATCCAACTCAGTTTTATCCGAGTACGGTTTTGGCAATTATTAATGATTTAATTAAGGCAATCCAGAAGAATGATCTGATCCAAATTAAGCTTCTTTTAACACAACTTGGAAAAACTCCATTTTTTAAGAAGGAGAGACCTACACCATACGATGAGGCTAAAAGTTTAAGTTGGTATTTGGAAAATATATTTTACCGATCTGCATCTGAATTGTACTCCGAATTGCTTAGTAGTAAAGAGTTAAAGGATACAAAAGTTGGTCCTATGATTTCATTTGGATTTTGGCCAGGTGGCGATCGAGATGGAAATCCATTTGTAACATCAGAAACCACATTAAAGGTTGCGGAAAGATTACGAACCATATTGTTTACAAACTATTACAAAGATTTAAGGCTGCTACGAAGACGCTTAAGTTTTAAAGGAGTTTATGAATTAATTGTAGACTTGGAAGAAAGGGTTTTAGATAAAGTAAACAATGATTCTGAACAAGGTATTTCAATTGAGGAAATCAATGATGGTCTTTCGAAAATTGAGCACATTTTAGTCAACGAACATGATGGATTTTTCTTGGATTTGTTGAGGAAATTTCAGAATAAGGTAAAGCTATTTGGATCGCATTTTGCAAGTATTGACATTCGTCAGGACAGTAGAATCATTAAAAAAGCCTTCGACGTTTTGTGCGAATCTCCAGTTTTAGCTGGTAAAAATTTTGAAAAGGCTTCCATTGATGATTTGCTTGCTGTAAAGGAATCGATAAGTTCTTTTGTAACTACTGATGAAGTAAGCAGAGATACAATTCGCGTGTTTTCAGCCATGAAAGAGATTCAAGAACAAAATGGGGAACCAGCTTGTAACCGTTTTATCATTAGTAATTGTCAAACTGCCGTTGATGTGGCAAGAGTTTTCGCCATGTCTAAACTTTGTGCTTGGAATGAAGATTTACCCATTGATATTGTACCGCTTTTTGAAACCATTGAAGATCTAGCTAAGGCTGATGAAACAATGAAAGAGTTGTTTGAAAATGAAATTTATTACGGACACCTAAACAAACGTGGCAAAAAGCAAACAATCATGCTTGGCTTTTCTGATGGAACTAAGGATGGAGGTTACTTTTCGGCAAACTGGAGTATATACAAAGCCAAAGAAAACATTACACGTTTAGCCAGAGAGAAAGGCATTGTAGTTGTCTTTTTCGATGGTAGAGGTGGACCACCAGCACGAGGAGGGGGAAATACGCACAAGTTTTATTCATCACTGGGAAATAATATTGAAAATCAGGAAATTCAGGTAACCATTCAAGGACAAACCATTAGTTCAAAATTTGGCACCAAGGCATCTGCAAAATATTATCAGGAATTGTTGATTACTGCTGGTTTAGGGAATCGCTTGTTCGAAGATCAAAGCAAACAATTTAATCCTGAGGATAAGGAAATAATGGAATTGCTCTCGCAATACAGTATGGAAGAATATCATCGTTTTAAATCATCAGATAAATTTGTTCCCTATCTTGAGAAAATGAGTGCGCTTAAATATTACGGGAAAGCTAAAATAGGTAGCCGACCAAGTAAAAGAAAAGCTTCAGCTCAATTAAATTTTGAAGATTTGCGAGCAATACCTTTTGTAGGAGCTTGGAGTCAAATGAAGCAGAATGTGCCAGGATTTTTTGGGGTTGGTACTTCTATTAAGAGATTAAAAGATGAGGGGCGAATGGAAGGATGTAAAAAGCTGTATCAGAATTCATTATTCTTTCGAACATTAGTGGAGAATAGTATGCAGTCAATAAGTAAATCTTTTTTCTCTCTAACACAATACATGCAAAAAGATGAGGAGTTTGGAGACTTTTGGAATTGGATTCATGATGAATATCTTCTGAGTGTTGATATGTTACTAGAGGTGTCAGGGCAAAAAGAATTAATGGAATTATCTCTAGAATTAAAGGATTCGATACAACTCAGAGAAGAAATTGTTTTGCCTTTGATATGCATTCAGCAATTTGCACTAATGAAAATTAGAGAGATGGAACTAAATGGTAATATCGATCAAAATAAATATATTATATTGCAGAACTTGGTAATTCGATCACTTTATGGTAATATTAATGCCAGTAGAAACTCAGCATAAATAAAGTTTAAGAAAAATTATTCTTTGAATTACAATTTTCTTTTTCGATTATCGTTTTCTTTGTAATTGAGACACACTAATAGATCAAATAGAAGCCCAATGAAGATGTACAAATCATTTTTTACAATTGCCCTTATTACCTTGTTTTCCTTAAACATTTTTGCGCAAACTACCGAAACTGTTAAGGAAGAAGCTAAAACAGAAGTAAAAACACAAGATGCCACAAAGCAAGCTACAAGCACACCTACGGTAAAGAAAAAAGTAGTAAAGACGCCAAGAAAGGCTTATTTAGATGATGGGACGATTAAAGAGCAGTTCGATTACATGATGAAAGTATCGAATCGGTATGAAGATAAAAAGATTATCAAAATTAATTCCTTGAATCGATTTGAATCGAATGTGAAGGATTCTTTAGATTTTGTGAAGAAGAATTTAGCTGATTCAAAATCATTAACTACTGCTCAACAAAAGGAGATCACATCTCTAAAAAATGAATTAGAATCTGTAAAAAAGAATTTAGATGAAACTGTAAATTCTAAGGATAGCATGGCATTATTAGGTATGGAATTGCCAAAATCTACTTACAATACGATTATGTGGGTTCTTATTTTAGGTTCATTGATTATCGCAGGGATTTGTTTCTTCCTGTTTAAAAGAAGTAATGTAGTTACAGTAGAAACGAAGGAGACTTTGGTAGATGTAAGGGAAGAATTTGAAACACATCGTAAGAATGCTCTTGTTCGTGAACAAAAATTGGCAAGAAAATTACAGGATGAAGTCATTAAAAATAAGAATTTAGGACTTTAAAATAATGATATTTAAAAGAAAACCCCAGATTGATCAGTCAATCTGGGGTTTTTCAATTAAGCTTAACGTTCTAATTTGGTTTACGGTTTGAAAATTTGATTTTTGGCTAAAAATCTTCTTGATAATATCACAATAACCACAAAAGACAAGACCAGAAGAGACACTCCAAATTTGCAATAAAATCCACAATAGAATTTGTCTTGCGCACCCAATTCTGATGCCGACCAACCAAATGCAATTAACAAAACATAGTCGATAAATAATATCAACGTTAACATTAGTAATATGAATAATGTTTTTTTCATGCTCTTATATTGTACTGTAAAGTTACGCCATAATAAGAGCTTATAATAATTGCTTAATGTGAATGATTTATCTTACCTTTGTGAGATACATCACTAAGTTATGTTATTAACAAAGGCCAATACAATATTTTCCAATTGTGAATCATGCACAGATAAATCTTGTGCAGTTCAAACGCTGTCCGATTCGGAACTAGAATTGCTGAGTAACAGTTATCATGAAGCAAGTTTTGAGAAGGGTGAAATTATACTATCGGAAGGATCTATGGCTTCTCACATTGTTTACTTACGCAATGGTTTAGTTAAGGAATATGGAAAAGGAACTTCTTCTCTGGAATACATACTTCAGGTAGTTAAACCGCATTCCTATTTAGGTTTGCATTCTATTTTTAGCGACAGGATTAACCATTATTCATACATGGCGTTAACCAAGGTTACCGTTTGTTATATCGAGTTACCTGTTTTTTCTAAGTTTATTAAAGAAAATGGAAATTTTAGTTTCGAAATTCTATCTTCGGTTTGTAATGATAGCCTTCGAAATTATCATCGTTTTATTGATCAACATCAAAAAAAGATATTTGGAAAGGTTGCAGATGCATTGCTATATTTTTCAAGTGTTATTTTTCAGTCTTCTAGTTTTGCTTTGCCCCTTAGTCGTAAAGAGATTGCACATATGATTGGTACAAGTAGAGAAAGTGTATCGAAGCAAATTTGTGGCTTTGAGACGGATAATATTCTGAAAGTTTATGGAAGAAATATTACCATTTTGGATATGGAGAGATTGCAGCAGATCAGCAAAAACGGTTGATTCTTCCTATTTATGAATACCTATATATTGGTATTTTTCTTTTCAATCTATTTTAGCATTTTTATGCTCGAACATAACATTTATGAGTTTTTTCTGATCGATAAAAAAGACTTCTTGCGAAATGTGTATTCTACACAAAATATTATTGAATTTTAGATGAATTGGTTGAAGAAACATTGGGGCTGGATTTTGGTTTGCATTCTTGCAAGTTTACCATTAGTGAACTTACTAGAAATGCTAAGCTTCAATTTTGAGGATAACACTTATGCTTTCTTACTGTTTGATGATTATGAATATCCTCCACATATAGCAGATCAGATGGATTTTGATTCCATGCCAGGAATTAAGTATGCTAGTCAGGTTACGGGAGAGTGGGCCATACGTTTTTTACTTGCTATTTTAATGTGCACACCTTTAAGAATTCTTTTTGGTTGGACTTGTAGTTTGTACACGCGCCAAGCAATTGGGATTACTACAGGAGTATATGCTCTGCTTCATTTTCTATTATTTGTTACTTACGAAGGGGTTTTGGCAACCTTTAGCGAGCCCGAATTAATAATTGGTTTTCTAGCGTGTATCATTGTCTTTTTCTTGATGATTACCTCGAATAAACGTTCGATGAAATGGCTTAAGAAAACATGGAAAAAAGTGCATCGATTATCCTATTTTGCCGGAATATTAGCACTTATACATGTCATATTAATGAAGGAAGATTGGGTTTTGTATGCAAGTATTTTAGGCGTAGGTTTTTTATTGCGTTACAAGCCGATTCGTAGCAAAATAGAACAGGTAAGAGTGAAGAAAGCCAAAACGAAGAACTAAGGTCATGGTTTAGGTAAGTTCCTTTGGTTTTCGAACTAAGATTCGTCTTCTGTCATAAGTGATAATTCCTTCACGCTCCAATTCATTAAAAGTAGAAGTAACCGTTTGCCTTGTTGTCGCAGCAAGATTTGCAATGTCTTGATGAGTAAGGTTTAATCGAATTTCTCTTTCATCACCAATCTTTATTCCATGTTCTTCTATGAGGTCGGATAAAAGGCTTTTAACACGTTCTGCAGCCGATTTAAACCACATCCGTTCCAAACGGCTACGTATCTTTTTAAGTCTGAACCCAATCAATTTGGTTATTTTTAGACTCAAGCGTGGATGACTGGCTAAAAAATTTTCAAATTCTTCTACATTAATATAGCAGATAATAGCATCTTCTGTTGTGGCTGCAATTTGTTCTCGATTTGTTTGACCTGCTATAGCTAATTCCCCGAAAATTTCTCCAGGTCCAAGAATCGCAAATATTAATTCTTTACCATCATCAGAAAAAGAAGAGATTTTTACTTTGCCTTCCTTTAGAAAATAAATGGAATTGGACACGTCGCTTGGTAAATATATGGTTTGATTTTTTTTTGCCTCAAGCATTTTGGCTCGATCACTTAGTTCCATTTTTTCTTTCATGCTTAGTGAATCCAGAAAATTAAAATTTTCAAAGTACCAAAGGATATTGTCCTTCATAAGTTGCTTTTTTTTAGTGCATTATTTTCTAACTAACAATTTACGAAATTTTATTTAGAATGATTAAAAATTAGCATTTCCTTAACAAATTAATTATTAGTGCTAAGGATTCCTTCTCGTTGAAATACGCCATTTTAATAGAAAAATGACTATTTTAACATCTTCTAAAAATCATTAAAGCAACACAAATCAATAATGAAGTTAACGCTTAAACATCTCTTTCTTCTTTTAATAACAACTTACTCTTTAGTAGGTTGTTCATCTACAGAAGATCGGAATGAGGTAACATTATTTGCAGCATCAAGTCTTACTGATGTGATAACTGAAATAGCCCATGAATATACGCTTGAAAAGGGAGTGAAAGTGAGACTTAATTTTGCATCATCAGGGATTTTAGCCAGACAAATTGAGAATGGAGCAGGTTTTGATTACTATGTTTCTGCTAGCAAGGAATGGATTGATTATTTGGACTCTTTGCAATTTATTGCAAGTAATTCGAAGAAAGGAATTGCAAAGAACAGTTTGGTTGCAATTGTACCTATCGATAGCAATATTGGAAAGCAAGATTCTGTATCGATAAATCAATTTCCTCAATTGTTTAAAGGAAGGTTATCAATTGGAGATCCCTTGCATGTGCCAGCTGGCAAATATGCACATCAAATAATAAAAAAATACTTGTGGCAAGAGAATTTGGATAGGAGGATATTGCCAGCAAAAAATGTTCGCGATGCTCTTTTTATGGTTGAGATGGGAGAGGCTGAAATGGGAATGGTATACCTTTCGGATGCAAAGAAATCAAATAAAGTTAAAGTGATATTTGAGTTTAAGAAGGAAGATAGCGATCCCATAGAATATTACGCTGCCACTAAAATAATAAAGGATAAGAAAACAGATGATTTTATAGCCTTTTTAAATGGTGATAAAGGAAGAATGATATGGAAAAAGAATGGTTTTAATGTAAACTGATATGCAGACTTTTTTAGGTTTTTCGGAAGTGGAAATGAGCGCAATTACCTTGTCTTTTAAGGTTGCTTTATGGTGTGCCGTATTGGTTTTGCCAATTGCAATTTTAGTTGGTTGGTGGCTTGCAAGAAAATCGTTTAGAGGAAAGTCCTTAATTGAAGGAATTATTAATTTACCATTGGTGTTACCGCCAGTCGCTACGGGCTTTATTTTGCTTTTGCTATTGGGTACCAGAGGTGTAATAGGACAATATTTAAATGAATGGTTCGGAATTAGAATTGCCTTTACTTATTATGCCGCTGTAATTGCATCTATGATTGTATCTTTTCCCTTGGCTGTTCGTGCCATTCGTCTTTCAATAGAAATGGTCGATCCTGGATTTGAAGAAGCTGCAAAAACATTAGGAGCAAATACATTTCAGGCTTTTGTAAGAGTAACCTTACCTTTGGCTTTGCCCGGTATTATTAGTGGTTTCGTTCTTTCGTTTGCAAGATCGTTAGGTGAGTTTGGTGCAACAATTATTTTTGCAGGAAATATATCGGGCGAAACACAAACAATTCCATTGGCTCTTTTTAATCAGATTCAAGTACCAGGGATGGAAAGTTCGGCTTTTCGCTTGCTCTTAGTGGCAATAGTATTTTCTTTTTTAGCCATGTCTGTATCTGAGTTTTTGGTGAAAAAATTACATCGAAGGAACTAGAAGAGATTAAATTAAACAATCAATTATGCATGCTTTATCAGCGCACTTGAAATCTAAGAAAGGGAATTTTTCTCTTGATATAGAAGTGGATTTTATAAAAGGAATTACAGGGATTTTTGGTCCTTCGGGAGCTGGGAAAACAACTCTTTTGCATTTGCTTGTCGGATTGGAACGTCCAGATGAAGGTTTTGTTGAGATCGATGAGGCGAGGATGGTTGATACTTCAAAAAAAATATGGGAGCCAGCTCGTAATCGTAAGATCGGTTACGTGTTTCAGGAGGGAAGATTGTTTCCACACATGACCGTTCGCAAAAATTTACTATTTGCAACTCCTTATGTCCTGAAAGGCAAACAAGTGATTGAATTTGAGGAGCTGGTTGGTTTATTAGAATTAAATGATTTGTTAGACAAGAGGCCAAAGCAATTGTCTGGAGGAGAAAAGCAACGAGTGGCAATAGGAAGAGCTCTGCTGAGTTCTCCAAAGCTTTTGTTAATGGATGAACCATTTTCATCGCTAGATGTAAAGTTGCGTCGACAGATCATCCCATACTTAATTAAGATCAATCAGAAATTTAAAATCCCAATGTTGGTGGTTAGTCACGATTTACCCGACTTGCTAAGCTTAACTAGGGAATTGTTTTTGTTGAAGAATGGCAGAGTTGTAGGTCATGGAAATTACCTCGATTTGGTAGAAGAGGAAAGCATGCTTGATGTTATGCGTGGTGCGGGTTTAATGAATGTCATTCCATTTAAGGTAGAATCTCATGATCAAAAAAATGGTATCACAATCCTATCAAATAAAGATGCTCATAAAGAGATTCGGGTAGAGCGTGAGTTAATAACGGATTGTTGTTTGGTTGGTGATGAAATGAATGTATCTCTTCGTCCGAAAGATATTGCATTAACCCTTGAGGAGATTCCTAATATCTCCATTCGAAACCAGCTGCCAGGAACCATTATTAAGGTAATTCAGAAGGAGAACCGAAACTATTGTCTTGTGGATGTCGGATTTAAGTTGTTGGTTTCAATAACGCATGCATCGCAAATGAAGATGAATTTAACAGAAGGGAAAAAAGTATGGTGTCTGTTTAAATCAATGGCATTGCAAATTAATATTTAAACCAATTATGATTGTATCAGTCTAAGAAATTATGAAAGCACATTTGTTAATTTTACTTGTAATATTGTTCTCAGCTTGTAGCCATGGTAACAATAATTCTGATGAAGAAATTATCGATGAACCAGAATTGTATTTTCCATCTTTAAGCACATCAGATTGGGAAACTAAATCGCTTGAAAGCTTGAATTGGGATGAATCTAAGTTGGAAAGTTTATATGATTTTTTGCAAGAAAGTGACACCAGAGCGTTTCTTGTTTTAAAAGATGGTAAAATTGTCATTGAAAAATATTGGGGCAATACAATATTGAATACTGGAGCATTCGAACAAAATAGTAATTGGTATTGGGCTTCGGCAGGTAAAACACTTACTTCTTTTTTAGTAGGAATTGCAGAGCAAGAAGGCTTGTTAAGGATCAATGATAAAACTTCTGCATACCTGGGAGAGAATTGGTCGGATTTATCTTTGGAGAAAGAAAACCTTATCCTAATAAAACATCAGCTAACAATGACAACAGGTTTGGATTATACCGTATCAACTCCTGATTGTACCGATAAAGATTGTTTGAAATATAAAGAAGATGCAGGGAGTCAGTGGTTTTATCACAATGCACCTTATACATTATTAGAACATGTAGTAAGTTCTGCTGCAGGAATGACTTACAATGCTTTTACAGATGAAACAATAGAAGCTGAAATTGGAATGAATGGGATATGGAGGGCTGCCGGGGATAATAATGTTTATTGGAGCACTGCCAGAGATGCTGCTCGATTTGGCTTATTACTCTTGAATAAAGGGGCTTGGGAAGATAAACCGGCTATGCTTGACGAGGATTATCTTAATGCGATGATCCATTCGTCACAGAACTTAAATCCATCCTATGGATACCTGACTTGGTTGAATGGTAAATCGTCCATTGTATTACCAGGTTTAGCTGCGTCATTTAATGTGCCTCTTTCCGAGGATGCTCCTGAAGATTTATTCGCAGCTATGGGAAAGAATGGTCAATTTATTGATGTCGTTCCTAGTAAAGGAATAGTTGTAATTCGAATGGGTCATGCACCAGATAATTCTCTAGTACCTTCTGTATTCCATAACGATATGTGGACAAAATTAAATGCAGTGATAAACTAAGTTCGCATAATTTTGATCTGGAAATTATGAATTTTAGTTTTGTGCTAACTGATCACTGATACTTCTTGCAAAGTGGTCGTAACATTCCTTCTAATCCATTTAGCTTTATTTCATACATAGAGGCTAGCATTTCTCCTAATTTACCAGCTGGAAATCCTTTTTGTCGATACCAAACCAAGTAAGGTTCCGGAATATCAATTAGGTATCTTCCTTTGTATTTTCCGTAAGGCATTCTCATTCGAATTAATTTAATTAATTCCTCGTTCATGAAACCCTTATCTATATTATCCATATCTGTAGTAATCGATTTTGCTGTAAAGATATTTTAGATTTTTTAGATACAAGGGTTTTTTAGCATGAAATTTGTGCTTGACATTATGGATAATTTTCGCATAACTTTAATAATTCTTAAAAGTAATTCGAGATGAATACATTAGAAAAACAAAATATAGGAAAGAATATCTTGTGCAATTGGCAAACTAAAGTTGATTTGTTAGAAGATTTAATGAAGGTGTCGGCAGTTTTGATTATGAAGTTGCACCCGCATGAATTAGAGGTTTTTGTAGGTTCTAAAAATGAGGGAAATCCTTATGCTATTGGTGATAGAGGCGAGTTGAATATTGGTTCGTATTGCGATTCTGTTGTTGCTAGCAAAGCCAAGGTGAAAATTGAAAATGCAGCTATAGATGTAAATTGGAAAGATAAATTGAAATACAACAACGGCATGTCTTGTTACCTCGGCCAACCAATTTTTTATCCAAACGAGGATTTATTTGGCACTTTGTGTATTCTAAATCAGGAATGCAGAGTTTTTGATGATTTGGATCAGCAATTGGTCGATTATTTTCGACAAAGTATTGAATCTGATTTAATTATTGAATCCTAGAAAACGAAATGTTTTAGACTGCAAATCCACCACCAATTAGCTTATCGCCAATGTAGAATGCAACGGGTTGCCCTGGTGCAATTGCCCATGCTGCGTCTTCTAAATTAACTTCCAACTCTTTGTCGGTAGTGATTGTTAGCTTGCTGAATTTTTGAGGATTGCGACCTAGTCCGCGAACAATTGTATTGATGTTTGGCAATTGAGCATCAGCAATATTATTAAAGTAGTAATCGGAAACCTTGAAACTCATTTTATTGAGATCATCCTTCTTTTCCAAAATCAACCTATTGTTTTTCGCATCAATACGGCTAACCATCAAACCCGTTTTTTCTTCCAGTTCCAAACCTCGTTTTTGTCCGATGGTGTAGTAAGGATAACCATCGTGCCATCCCAGATGCTTGCCAGTAGGATCGGTAACTTTTCCTTTCCCAATTTTTTGATTGATATCAGGAATCATCTCTTGCAAAAAGTCACGATAATCCATTCGATCCATAAAGCAAATGCCCATGCTTTCTTTCTTTTTAGCAACTTCGGCAAAACCAAAGTCTTTGGCAATTTCTCTTACTTCTGTTTTGGTGTATTTACCAAGTGGAGTAAGTGTTCTTGCTAAAATATTCTGGCCCAAATTCCAAAGAAAGTAAGATTGATCTTTAGCAGGATCTTTTCCTTTGTGGATGTAATGAGTATTCGCTTCTTCACGAATTTGAATGTAATGACCTGTTGCAATGTATTCACAGCCCAGTTCATCAGCTTTGTCCATTAGTAATTTCCACTTTAGCTGAGGGTTACACTGAATGCAAGGACTAGGCGTTCGCCCTGCCATGTATTCATCTAAGAAAAACTGGATGATGGTATCTCTGAATTCTTTACGTGCATCGATAACATGATGCTCGATGTTTAAAGTACTTGCCAATTTTTGGGCATCAAGAATAAAGTCGGGAAGGGCTTCGTTTGGATCGTATTCGTAATCGGAACCAAAAAACCAAAGAGAAACACCAATTACCTGATAGCCTTGTTTAACTAGCATCATAGCTGTTACAGATGAATCCGTTCCACCGCTCATTCCCAATACTACCTTCGCTTTTGTTTCCATCTCCACCGCTTAAATTGCCTTGATTCTTGTAATCTTCTGCAAACATATCCTTTTCACGGAAGATTACAAAATCGGTCTTATCGCGCAAATCATAATGAATATCGAAAAACTATGGCAATTGATTGGGATTTTCCTATTTTCGCTCGCAACTAAAAACGATTATTCACAACAAACCAAAACAATGAATTTAAAACAATTGTCAGGCGGTATTTTAAGCGCAAGTTTGGCGCTTACCATTATGGTGGGATGTGCTGAAAAGGCGCCCAAGGGTACAGATGTACTGAAAAAAGAAGACATGAATCTTGAGGCAAACCCCGGGGTTGATTTCTTTGAATATGCTAATGGAACCTGGATGAAAAACACACCAATTCCGGCTGATAAAAGTCGTTATGGTGCATTTGATATTCTTGGCGAAAAAGCAAACGAAGCAGTTCATAATATCTTAGAAGAAGCTGCAAAAACCGAAAATGCAGCTGAAGGAAGTAACTTAAAAAAGATTCAGGATTTCTATGCAACCGCTATGGATGTAAAGAAAATTGATGAAGTGGGAATTAAACCCCTATTGCCTGAATTTGAAAAAATTGCTGCTATCAAAAATGCTACGGATCTACGTAACGAGTTAATTCATCTTCACAAGATGGGAGTCAGCGCTTTATTTGGTGCCGGCGTTGATCAGGATATGAAAAATACAACGGTTAACCGCATGTATCTTTCTGAAGACGGTTTATCATTGTCCGATCGCGATTACTATGTTACTGACAACGAAACAAGTGAGAACATCCGTAAGGAATTCGTTAAGCACGTTGCCAAAATGTTCGAATTGATTGGTGATGATGCTAAAGTTGCTGAGAAAAATGCAAGTGATATCATGAGATTTGAAACTCGCATGGCTAAAAAGTTCAATACACTTTTAGAGAATAGGAACTACCCTGCGATGTACAACCCTAAAACGGTTGAAAATCTAATGGATGAGTATCCTAATTTCGATTGGGCAACTTATTTCAAGGAGATGGGTGCGGACATTAAAGAGTATGTCATTACAACTCACCCTCGTTATATGAAAGAGTTGAATATGATGTTCAAAGATGAAAAAATGGCCGACATCAAATTGTACCTAAAATGGAAAGTCCTTGATGATGCAGCTGGCTCAGTAGGAACTGATCTGGAAAATCAAAACTTTGCTTTCTATGGAACAGTTTTAACTGGAGCTACTGAACAGACACCTCGTTGGAGACGTATGTCAAAATCAACTGGAAATGTAATGGGTGAAGCAGTTGGACAACTATACGTTGAAAAATATTTCCCACCTGAAGCTAAAGTTAGAATGGACGAGTTAGTTACTAACCTGAAAGTTGCTTTACGCGGGAGAATTGAAAAACTGGAATGGATGAGCGAGGCAACTAGAAAAGAAGCTTTAGCTAAACTTGATGCATTCGGTGTAAAAATTGGATATCCTGAAAAATGGGAAGATTACTCAAAGCTTGAAGTTGGGACCGAGTCTTTCATCGAGAATCTATGGAATGCTGCTCGTTTTGGCGTTAAAAAGAATTTTGCAAAACTAGGAAAACCTGTTGATACTAAGAAGTGGGGTATGACTCCACAAACAGTAAATGCATACTACCATCCTCTTTTGAATGAAGTTGTATTCCCTGCTGCTATTCTTCAGCCTCCTTTCTTCTATTTAGATGGTGATGATGCTGTTAATTATGGTGCAATTGGTGTTGTTATTGGTCACGAAATGACTCATGGGTTTGATGATTCAGGACGTCGTTTTGACAAAGAAGGAAATATGAGAGATTGGTGGACACCTGAAGACACTGAGAAATTCAACGCAAGAGCTCAAAAGTTAGTTGATCAATTTAATGGATTCCAAGCTTTTGAAGACCTACATGTTGATGGTAAATTAACTCTAGGTGAAAACATTGCTGATTATGGTGGATTAACAGTTGCTTTGGAAGCTTATAAAATGGCTTTAAATGGTGAAAAACCTGCCGACATTGATGGCTTCAACAATATGCAACGATTCTTCCTTGCTTATTCAAAAGTTTGGAGAGGAAACGTGAGAGACAAATACTTGAGAAAACTAATCAAGGAAGATGTTCACTCTCCAGGAAAATATCGTGTTAATGGAGGATTATTCAACATTCCTGAGTTTTACGCAGCTTTTGAAATTAGTCCAGAAGATCCTTTGTATCGTACCGAAGAACAAAGAGCTAAAATTTGGTAAGAAATTAACCAATCTAATTGATACAAACCGCCTCAAGCAATTGAGGCGGTTTTTTGTGCTTATATTTTTTTTATGATTGTAATGATAATGAGAAATTATTTTTCATAAAATGATTGTGATTTTACTTTGCGATTTGGTTTTTGTTAAATAAAAATTGTAATTTTAACTGTGTTCGAAATATCATAATGCAATTTCGTATTGTGTTGACTCTCTTTATTTGTTCTACGAATAGTTATATAACTCTTTTCAGTGAAATAATACATAAAACATTAATGAATGCCTAAAAAACCAATAATAACATTAGGTAGTATGCATGTTTGTCCGATGTGTAGTGGAACCATTCCTCATGTTGGAGGTCCGGTTTCTGGACCTGGACAAGCAAATGTTTTGATAAATGGAAAGCCTGTGGCTACTCTGGGTGATATCTGTACCTGCTGTGGACCTCCTGATGCAATTGCACAAGGTGAACCAGTAGTTCTAATAAATGGATTACCAGTTGCTACAGTTGGCTGTTTAACTGCACATGGAGGTACGTTAATACAGGGTGAACCAAATGTGACCATCACAACAAGCGCTTCTTCTAAAAAGAGTACGGCAAAAATTAAAGACATTCCGTTTCCAGAGATCACAACTTTTGATGTAATGGGTGCTATGCTTAAAGGTGTATCTAAAGATCTGCAAAAAGCAAAAGAAAATATTGAGGAGATTAAAAAAGATGCTAAGGAAGAGCATGGCGAAGAGGAAGAGGATAAACAATTGCCCAAATTACAAGGTGAAATAATCTTTGTGAATGGATATTTAAGCGAATCTTTAGGTGGGATATTAAATGCATTACTTGATATTAATCCTGATTCAAAAAAATATTTTTCAAATTTAAGTAGAGGCCACAATGTTGACGAGGAAAATCACATTGATGATGATGATATTCTAACTGCAGATGAATTGGAAGCTATTAATAATATGACTGATGCGGAAAAACTTGAAGATTCTTTTTCTATTCCATATGTGAAACTTGGGGAATCAAGAGAGGCAACTGTACCATTTCCTATTGGCTTGTCTCCGGTTCCAAATTTTATGCCTTGTAAAATAAAGTATCCAACTTTTCAAATAGGTAAATTGGGGATCGACTTGCCTAATGTAATTAAACCAATTCCAAAATTGACGAAAGTTGAAATAAAAGAGGTTTTTTATGGATATTGGAATCAATTGGGGAATGGTAACAGCGCTTCAAAAGTATATGCCGATTATTTTAATGCAACGGGTAGGGAGCATTTTATAAATGGCTCTCATGGATTAGGATCGAATGCCGCACATAGGCTGGATCATGGTATTGCCTTAGGATATCATTGGGCAAAGTACAATTGGAAAATAAAAACGAAAAAAGAAGTTGATGCTCAAAAATCAGAAAAACCCCAAATTGAAAGTTTGTCTCCTGCATACAAACCAATTACAATTGTGATGCATAGTCAAGGAAATGCTCCTGGATCTGGTGTTGCCCTTGGTGTTTTAAAATATGCAAAAGAACAAGGATGGGACAAGGTACCGCTAAACATGATTTACCTTGGAGTGCATCAGCCTACGAATTTATGTGATGATGAATACGAGCGTTTTATAAATAATAAGGTTAAGTATTACGGTGTTGATAAAAATTTTTGGGATGCAGCAGTTTGGACTCCTGCTTTAAGAAAGGATAAAAAAGTTCTTAAATTCTTTAATAGTATGTCCGATCTATTTAATCCAAAGTATCATAAGTTACACCATAGAAGAGGAATTTATGAGCATCTTAAAGATCTTAACGTATTTGAGCAACTTAAAGAAAGGTCGGTTCAGTTTACGTTTGCTAACGACAGAGGTGACTTGGTAATTAGGGATGGAGATATTCCTGAAATAGACAGTGCTTGCAATCCAGATAGAGATAATAGTCTTTATAGTGTGGAGTTTCTTAGAAATGGAGAAGTTGATGACAATAAGTCAAACTCGCTTAAAAAAACAGTTCCAATTAAGGATGAAGGAAATCTATTGATACCTGCTTATTCGGCTGTACCTCGCTTATTTGTCGAGGAAAAGGATGGAGTAGTTATCAAAGAATATTGGGATGATTATAATAGTGTTGCAACCGATTTTGGGAATGCTGCTGCAAAATTTGTAAGCCTTCAGAAGAAGTTCAAATTTACTTATAAAGATATTTTATCACCAATTGGAAGAAAAACCAAGCAGGCCATAGAAATTTATATTAGTCATAAACAGATGCTTTATCATTATGGTCGCATTCAGGAAGCCGATTTGTACGCACACTTTAGCCCTGTTGAATTTATAATGGATGGTGATATTCTAAAACATCCCGATTTTGATGATAAATTAGGTCAGGAGAGTATCTGGGAGAGAATTAAAAATCTGGGAGCGAATAAATTTTATAGGGTGGAGTATGGGGATAGAGATGATGTCGAAAAAATGAACGATGAAGACATGCGTAATAAGGAAAAAGAAGAACTTCCTAAATTAATGACTAAGCAAATTTTAACAGGTATTGCAGATTCTGACTATGTGAATTTTGTTATAAAGGCATATGTTGATGGGGATGAGGGTGCTGAGAAAGAATTGTATGAAGAAACTGCTGTAAATTCTAATTATAAAGAAATAGAACGGCTTCAAAATCTCTTAGGTAATGAAGCTGTAAATCAGTTAAAAAAAGATTTAGTTGATGAAATAATTATGCAACAAGACAATACTAGAGTTGTTAAGCCAAAATCTTTAAAATTATGAATCAAAGAATAATATACTTTTTGACAATTATGATTCTATTAAGTTATTGCACAATGAAACTTGAAAATAAAATTAATACAGAAGAATATCAAGAACTTCACTTTTACTCAGGGAATCAAACATATGAGGTTGTTGAGCTTATTTCTAAGGAGAACTTAGCTAAATATGTACAGTTTGATACGATTCAGGATCTTTTAGTTCTAAAATCTTATTTTAAATCAAAGGACAAGAATAATAATACATATGAAACACTAAAAATCACAGCAGATGGAAAGATTCAAGTATTTGATGATACCGATAAGATTCTTAAGGATGGAACAATGTGGAATCGGAAATACTATCGAAACTGGCTTAACAATGGAGACAAAACCAAGCAAAAGTACCTTAACCCACTAACAGGTGAGGAAAAGAAAAATCCTAAAAAATGGTTAGCTAAATTTATTAAAATGTATAATGAGGCATCTGTGGTTTATGAATCGTCGTGGTCGTATTATATGAAAATAGATGGTCTTTGGTACAAATTTGAGCAAAATTTAGAGGTTAATAGTGGTAAGTTTGAAAAACAATATCCTATTAAATATGATGATGCTCGAATGATTGAATTAAAAGATCAATGTCCAAGTTTTGGGATCGCACCTGAAAAAAGAGACAGCAGTTTAATGAAGGAGATGAAATATGAATCTACATTTTTTGAAAAATCGAGTAGAGGTAAAGCATTTAATTTCTCGGCCGGTTGGTGGTATTTAGATTTTTATATGCAAGGCGGAGATACGCTTAAAATAAAACGTTACGCTTCCTATCGAAACCCAGCACTTAAGGTTTATAAAATCCCAAAAGAACATGGTGGTAGAGATGATGTATTGTTCATTGTGCAGGAGCCTAGTGAAATGCTTAAAGAACAAGTAGGCGGAATGTATGTTATACGACCCAAAAATATCAAGTAAGAAAATTACAAACCGTCTCAAGCAATTGAGGCGGTTTTTTTGTGCTTATATTATAAACTATCCTATAAATAGCATTATTTTCTTGTTTTAGGTTTAAAGGCAAATAAGTGACTTATACCACTAATAGCAACTTGGCAAGTTTGACAGGATAAGAATTATGTGAATTTTATTAGCTTTGGTACTGTTCAATTTGATAGGAGTTGTTGTTATCCCTCAATATGGGAGGAATAACAGCAACTTTTAACAAGACATAAAAGAAATAACAACAATATTGTCGTTATAAACTAGT